>PMNO01000086.1 GCA_003161835.1 Myxococcales bacterium
CCGCACGCCGGCGCGGCAAGACGATCCGGAAGCGCGAGCCCTGATCAACCTCCGAACGCACATCGACCTTGCCTCGGTGCGCTTTTACGATGGCGCGAACGATCGATAGTCCGAGGCCCGTTCCGGTGCTGTCACCATTCAGGGCCGCGGCCCCGCGTTGAAACTTCTCGAAGATCACCTCCTGCTCGAGGCGCGGAATGCCCACGCCATTGTCGGTCACGACGATCGAGACATGGGTCGCGTCGGCGGTCGCCGAGATCTCAATCTTCTTTCCGTCTCGCGGCGTGTACTTCCAAGCGTTCCCCAGCAAATTCGCCACCGCCTGCGCCAGGGCCGACTGATCTCCAAAGACCATCAGCCCAGGTTCCACCTCCACCTTGAAGTCCACGCTGGTACCGAAACGAATCGCCTCGAACGCCACCAGCGCTTCGTTGATCACGTCCGATACCGCAATGATGCGGCGGTCGAACGCGGCGTGGCGGGATTCGATCTTGGACAGAGTGAACAGCTTGCCCACCAGGCCGTCCAGACGGGCCAGCTCTTGATGGATCACGGTCAAGCAGCGTTGCTTCTCGACGTCGTCGTGAACCCGCCCCTCCCGCAGGGTGTCGATAAACATGCGGATGGATGTCAGGGGGGTACGCAACTCGTGCGAGACCGACGAGAGGAATTCATTCTGGACGGCCGCCAGGCTGGCGCCCCGCGTGACGAAGATGGTCCCGAGGACGTATCCCGCCAGGGCGGTTGCGCAAAATGCCAGTAACAGAATACCGCCCACCAGGGCGATGGACTTCGAGCCAGCGGCCACCAGAACGATCCCTATGACGGTCATGAGCACGGTGGGAATCACCGCGGTCAACATGAAGATCATGCGAGCCCGATGCAAGAACACCGTCGTGGGCGAGCGCGAGGTCACACTCGACATTGTGACAGAATCGGAGGCCATATGGCCAACGAAGCGTCCTCCTCCCCAAACTTCCAAGTCCCACCCCCCAAACGTCCCCGTCAGGACGTCGAGCCAGCCGCGATCCCGATGGGTTGGTCCGCCAGCGTGTTGTCCACGATTTCCCGCGGCGGCCTGCGCAGATCCCACACGAGTCCCACCGCCGCCATCAAGCGGAGCAGGTAGAAGGTCACGTCGATCTCCCACCATCGGAACCCCTGGTTGGCCGAACTCTGATACCGATGATGGTTATTGTGCCAACCCTCGCCCGTCGTGAGCAATGCGAGAAACCAGTTGTTGCGCGATTCGTCGCCCGTCGCATAGCGCTTCTTGCCAAATAGGTGCGATAGCGAATTGATGGAAAAAGATCCGTGCCACAGCAAGACCGTCGAGACGAAATACCCCCACACCAGCGCGTGAAGTCCGCCCAGGAGCAAGAAGGCCATCGCCAACACTACCGTCGGAAGCATCTGGATCGCGGTGTGGTTCAAAAAGCGCAGCTCCGGGTAACGGGATAGGTCCGAAACCATGCCGTCATCGGTCGCGTTCCAGTCCGGCCGCATGATCCAGCCGAGGTGGGAGTACCAAAAACCTCGCAACTTTGCGGAATGCACGTCTTGACCCGTGTCCGAGTGCTTGTGATGCCAGCGGTGGTGGCTCGCCCACCAGATGACTCCCTTCTGGGCCGCTGTTTGGGCGCCGAAGGCCAGAATGAACTGGAACACGCGCGACGTCTTGAACGCCCGGTGCGAAAAATAACGATGGTAGGCCGCGGTGACCACGAACATTCGGACAAAGTAGGAGCCGACGGCGAGAGCCACGCCGCCCCACGAGAGCCCGAGATGCAGCACACCGACGAGCGCGGCGACGTGAACGGACCAAAAGAGGACCGTGGTCGCGCGAACGTAGGACGTCCAGCGGTGTCGGGGCGGGGTGGGGGTCGAGGCGGAGATGGATGAGGGGGCGAGTGCGATTTCCACAGTCAAGTTGTACTTGGCCATTTGTCACGGGGCCGCAATGACTCGGTCACAACGGCGTCACCCCTGCTGGATTGTCGCGGGATGACGTCGGTTGCGGGCACCCAGGTCCGGAGATGTGGGCAGCCTGAGCCGAGGCGCTGAGTAACGCACCTCGCTGTTTGGGTTGGACGACCGATGGACGGTGCTTACTGTTCAGTTCGGCGACCAACTTGAAGGAAGGGGTGCGCTCCAAACAAATGGCCAAGAAAACACCGATTCAGACTCCCGCCAACGACATCCGGATCTCGCGCAAGCGATCCCCGATCGACTTGCGCATTCATGGCGACGATATGCTGCTGTCGGGCCGGTTCCACCGATGGCAAGCGACGGCATTCACCGACGCCGATCTGGACGAGCTGTCGGTGCGCATGGCGATCGACTCGACCAGCCCGGACCAACTGACCTTGGTGTCCGACGACGACCATGATCTCTTCTCGTTTCACAGCGCCGATGTGCGCCGGGAGAATGCGTCCCTCTACAGGGCCAGGGGTGGTCTGACGACGGCCACCGGGACTCATCCTTTTGAAATGCATATCGAGGTTCCCGAGGGGCACAATGCCTTTTTCGCCATCAAGTTCGTCGCGCGAAAGGCCGTGTTGGGCGATTCTTGGGCCGAGCTCGTGATCGGTGGCTCAAGCGGTGGCGGTATCGATGCCGAACGTCGCCTGGATCCCTGGGCTGTGGTTCTGAATTCCGAGCTGGCCGCAGCCTGATCGCCGCGTTCGAGCCGCGACTGCGGCCCGGACATTCACTGGCAATGGTGGTCCTGACAAGGGCCCTGGCACTGTTGACAGGCCGTGCCGGCCGTTCCACAGCTGGCAGCGCTCGTACCGGGCTGGCACACTCCGTCCACGCCACAGCAGCCGGCGGGACACGAGATGGGATCGCAGACGCAGGTCCCGCTGGCGCACCGGAGACCGGATCCGCAGGGAGGGCCGCTGCCGCATTGACACGTTCCGGACGGTGAACAGGTGTCCGCCGTCGCGGGGTCGCAGGCTACGCACGTGACGCCGGTCCTTCCGCACGAAGCGGTAGTCGGAGGCGAGACGCAAGAGTCGCCGGCGCAACACCCGTTCGGACAGGACAGCTCGTTGCAATGACAGGCCCCGCTCGTACAGGCGGTCCCCGCGCTGCAGTGGACGTTCGGGCCGCACCGACAGGTTCCCGTGATGGCGTCGCATCCATCGGCCACGGTGGGATCGCATGCCGCACACGCTCGACCGCCCATCTCGCAGGTCGCCAGGGCGGGAACCATGCAAGTCGAGCCGGCACAACAGCCGTTTGGGCAGGACAGCGGGCCGCACGAGCAAACCCCCGAGATGCAGCTGGTCCCGGCGCCGCACGCCGGGTTTCCGCCGCAACGGCATTCGCCCGAAGTGGAACAGTTGTCCGCGCGCGCCATATCGCAGGTCACGCAGGCCGCGCCACCGGTACCGCAGGCGGCAGCTTTCCCGGTGCTGCACGTGGAGCCCGAGCAACAGCCGCTGGCGCAGTTGGTCGCGGTACAGTCACTGCACGCCCCGCCCGAGCAGATGCGCCCCGCGCAGTCTTGGCAGGCTGCGCCGCCGCTTCCGCAGCTCAGATCGCTCGTTCCCGCGAGGCAGGCGGTGCCGGAACAGCACCCGTTGGCGCAGGAGGTGCCGTCGCAGACGCACGCGCCATTCACACAGCGCTGTCCGTCGGCGCAGGGGGCCCCGTCCGCGCACTGGCAGGATCCGCTCGCGGAACATCGATCTGCGGTGATCCCGCACGTTGCGCAAGCGGCGCCCGTGGAACCGCAGTTGGTCAGGGAGAGCGTGCGACAACTGGAACCCGCGCAACACCCCTGTCCGCACGACATGCCGTCGCAGATGCAACTTCCACCGACGCAGTGCTGTCCTGGCGCGCAGGCGGTTCCGGCCCCGCAAGCACAGGCGCCCGCCTCCGTGCAGGCATCGGCGGTCATGGCGTCGCACACCGCGCAAGCGGCGCCACCCGAGCCACATCGGGCGAGCGATCGCGACACACACGAGGCCCCGTCACAGCAGCCGCTGGGACAGGAAGCGGCGTCGCAAGCGCACCGTCCGGCGCTGCATTTTTGGCCGGCGCCGCAGGCAGGGCCGGTCCCACAGGCGCACCCACCGGCCGCCGAACAGCCGTCCGATTTGGTCGTATCGCAGCCCACGCAAACCGCGCCGCCGTGGCCGCAGGTCGACACGGAAGGCGGGTTGCAGGTGGCGCCCGAGCAGCACCCGGTGGGACAGGTCGCGCTGTTGCAGCCGCTGCATCGCCCCGCGGTACAGGTTTGGGTGCTGGGGCATGTCTCGCACGCACCCCCGCCGCCGCCACAGGAATTGACGCTGTCACCTCCCAGGCAGACGCCGCCCGAACAGCAGCCGTCGGGGCAGGAAGTTCCATCGCAGCCGCAGGTGCTGCCGATGCACCTTTGCCCCAGAGCGCAAGCAGAGCCGAGACCACACCGGCAGGTGCCGGCCGCCGAACAATTGTCCGCACGCATGTCACACGCCACGCAGGTGGAGCCGGCGTCGCCGCAGCTGAGCAACGATCGGGTAGCGCAGGTTGCCCCCTGGCAGCACCCGCTCGGGCAGGAGGTCGCGTCGCAAATGCACTGGCCGCCGGCACAGCGCTGGCCGCCCGCGCACACAAAGCCAAGTCCGCACCGGCAGACCCCCAGCAGGCCACAGCGGTCCGCCCTGTTCAGGTCGCAGGTGATACACGCCGCCCCCCTCATCCCGCAGGTGGTCAGAGAAGGGACGGCGCTGCAAACGTCGCCCGAGCAGCAACCCATGGGACAGGAGGACACGTCACACACGCACACGCCGCCCATGCAGCGTTGGCCGTCGCGGCACGCCGCCTTGCCGCCACACCGACAGACGCCGCCGACGGAACAGGTGTCCACCTTGTCGGCGTCACAACCCACGCAGGCTTCACCGCCGATGCCGCAAGTCGATACTGAGCGCGGATAGCAGGTGGACCCCGAACAGCACCCGTTGGGGCAGGTCGTCGGATCGCAGCTGTCGCAGATGCCGTTCTTGCAGCCTCCCGTGGAGCATATCTGACAGGCCAGCCCCCCCGTCCCACAGGCGTCGACCATATCGCCCGCCAAACACGCGCCGTTTGAGCAGCACCCAGCAGGGCAGCTCGTCCCGTCACAGACGCAAACCCCTGCCATACACCGTTGGCCGTCGATACATGCCGCCTTGCCACCACACGCGCACGCACCTGCCGCGCAGCCATCGGTCGTCACCGGATCGCACGTCACACAGGCGTTTCCGTTGGTGCCGCAGGTGTCCCGTTCCGGCTGGCGGCAAAATCCCCCCGCACAGCATCCAGTCGGGCAGGACGTTTTGTCGCAAGCCCCCGCACCTTCCACCTGACAGGCGGCCGAACACCCATCCCCGGAAACGGTGTTTCCGTCGTCGCAGGTTTCAATTCCCGCGCGTACCACGCGATCTCCGCAGATCGCCGGTTCACCCAGGGTCATCATCACATCGACCATCGTCGCGGCGCGGATCATGACCGGTTGTTGCTGGCTGCCGACGACCGCGGCGCCCGCATGCCCGTCGACCCGCAAGATGACGGTCTTTCCGGCCAAGGTCGCTGGCAGCAGGATCGCCGCTGATTCGCGGCCGTTCGGGCTGAGGGGGCGGGTCGGATCCGGAAGGGTACCGGGCGCAAATGCGG
The DNA here is from genome assembly GCA_003161835.1 of Myxococcales bacterium. GTDB lineage: Bacteria > Myxococcota_A > Polyangia > Fen-1088 > Fen-1088 > FEN-1088. Next base: position 5,647 of record PMNO01000086.1, read on the forward strand.
GGGTGTCCCCCACTGTGCCCGAGATGGCCAACGCCGACAGATTCAGGCGCGGATCGTATCGCACCGTGAGGTTGATGCCGGTGACGACTTTTTGCCGCCGGCAGCCGAGCCACGCCGCGGGCGCCACCACGACGAGGATCGCGACGATGGGCGAGAGCCTCATCGATCCGTCACCGTCGATCCAGGGTGCCGAGCGTGCCGGTGGGCAGCGCGCTGGTCTGGCCCGATCCGAGGTAGGCCAACGCCCCGCCCGCGATCGCGATCGTTCCTACCCCCAACGCCGTCCAGAACCACCATCGGTGGGTCAGGGGCGTTGTCGCCTGCGGTTGGGTCGACGCATCGACCAACAGGGGAGACCCGAACGGCGGATTCGGGGGTGCGCCGAACNNAGTGCGGCCCGTGATTCCGCGATCAGCTCTCGGGCGAGAGTCTGGGTACGGGGATTGGGGTGGGTCTCCTCGCGTAGATATCCCTCGAAAAAGAAGATCGCCCGATCGTAATCCTTCAGGTTCTTGTGGCACTGGCCAATGTTGAAGAGCAGCGCAGGGGCGTTGAACATTTCGTACGCCCGCGAATACGCTTCAAGCGCCTCGTCGAAGCGTCCCAGCTTGTACTGGACCTGGGCTTTTTGCACCTCGATCTTCGCCGCTGCCTTGCGCGTGATACTCCCCGCCGCCAGCGCCGGGGTGGCAATGCCTACGCCGAAGCAGGTCAAGAAGGCGGTCAGCAGCCAGTACGTGGGCTTGAAGAGACGGGTCATTCGAAGGGGTCAAGTACGGCGCCATGATCCAACGCGGCCGGCGGTTTGGCGGCACCCGGCACTGATCCGGCATGCCTGGAACCAGTACGGTGATCGCGCCGTTTCGGCGCGTGCGCTGCTTCCATCGGCGAAACGACCGAGGAGGCAACCGGCAGGGGCGGCAGGGTGACCTTGATGGCCATATCTTGCGCCAGAACCACGTCCTGGCGCACCACCTGTCGCCCGTTCAGATGGAAATCGAACCCTTCGGTGCGCGATGAGCCGTTCAGCGTTGCCGAGAAGGGAGTCACCCCGACCGGCTGAGTCGCGCGATCGCGAAATACGGTCGCCCCCGGCGGGTCCGAGTCGAAGGTGACCCGCACAGGCTGACCGGACGCGGACGTGGCCTGCGGGTGTCGGGCGCCTCCGGACGAAACGGGCGTCGAGGCCGCCGCGCGTTCCGGGGCGCGTCGGGCCAGGCCCATGATCACGAAGGTCAGCGCGACGGCGCCGCCCAGCCCCAGCCATACCCGGCGGTCGTGCCGCAGAGCTTCCAGGCCGGTCATCGGCAGCACGGACGTCAGCTGGAGCTGCAGAGCAATTCGTTGCAGCCGTTCCTCGACCTCATTGATGCTGAGCGGACGATCCTGCGGGTCCTTCTTCAGGCAATGCAGAATCAATTGCTCGAGCGCGGGCGGGATGGGGTAGGGGTAGTGCCTGATCTTGCTGACTCGCGGCGGCGCCACGGACATGTGCTTGACCATCACCTCGCGCGCGCTGTTGGCGTGAAATGGCCTTTGCCCCGAGATCATCTCGAACAGAATGACCCCTGTGGCGTAGACGTCAGCCAGGTGATCGACGGACTGTCCCAGAGCTTGCTCGGGGGACATGTATTCGGGCGTGCCAACGGCGATCCCGGCGCTGGTCGTGTACGAGGCAGCCTCGTCGAGGGCGGCGTTCATCAGCTTGGCGACCCCGAAATCCAGCAACTTGACGAAGTCCTTGCGGCCTTCACGTTCGACCAGGAAGATGTTGTCCGGCTTGAGATCGCGGTGGACGATCCCCGCGGCGTGGGCCGCGGCCAGGCCCCGACACATCTGAATAGCGATACCGACGGCCCGGGGCAGGGGCAACATGCCCTCCCTTTGTTGGAGCGTCCGGAGGTCCACGCCCTTCAAAAGCTCCATCACATAGAAGCTGGGGCCGTCGGGGTTTTCGATGAAATCGCTGACTTCGATGATGTTCTCGTGGTTGATCCTGTTGACCGCGCGGGCTTCCGCGAAGAACCGTTGGACGGCCTCGAGATTGCCGGTGTACTCGGTCCGCAGAATCTTCAGCGCGACCTGCCTACCAAGGCGGGTGTGTTCCGCGATGAACACCCGGCCCATTCCCCCCGAGCCGATTTGCCGGACCAAGCGGTACGACCCAAACACAGTGCCGGCGGCGTAGGGGCTGTTCTGCTCGGTCGCACCGGTCAAGGCAGCGCCACAGGACGGACAGGTGGCGGCATCGTCGCCGCACTTGGTCCCACACGCGCAGATTCGCATTCTCAGATACACCGTCGGGCAGTCTACAGGATTTTCCGGTGCCACTCCCCTGGGGGCCCGGGGCAGCGCGGATAGCCAGAGGGAAGCACACTGCTG
>PMNO01000625.1 GCA_003161835.1 Myxococcales bacterium
CGGCGCTGGGGCTCGGACGGGCGGTCTTCGGGTTCATCGACGACGAGCTCCTGCATCGCATCGACAATCACCCCGCCACGAAGGAGCGAGGACGGTCAGCCTTCCTTCGCGAGGCGGCCACCGAGTTTCTGCGGCGGACGAGAGCCAAGCACATTGGCGACGCCTACCGGGCGGGCTACGGAAAGTTCCCCCCATCGGCCGATGAGTTCTTTGTGGCGCCCGAGGCGCAGGCGTGGCCGGACAAGTAGCGCGCGGCGAAGTGTGGCTGCACCCTTCGCTCCGCCGGACAAGCGCCGACCGGTGGTTGTCATCAGCCGAAAGGACGCCATCGACGTGATCTCNNGTCGCGACACTTGGCCCCGGCAAGATGACCGCGATCTGTCGCGCTATGTCCGTGGCGATCGGTTGTTCCTAGATCACTCGCTTCTTCCGCGTTGCCGCGCATAGTTTGGACGGAGGCCGAATGGCGGAGGTTCACGCTCTACTTGAGCGGCTCTGAGCCGGTTGCGGGCCCCTCCGGCGCTAGCCGGGCCCCCCAGGTTCACCCGAACCACGACGGATCNNAGCGGCAGTTCCACTTCCTCGGCCCTTCACGCTGCATAGGTCAGCGCGGCCTGAACGTCGCCCTTCTCCAGATATGGATACGCTTCGTGCACGTCGCGCGCCGCGACCCCCTCGGGGTGGGCGGCCAGGTGCCTAAGGATCGGCTCGATGAACTTGTCGTAGGTAGGTACAGGCATCGTGGTCGGCCCCGGCTAACGGTACTGCCGTTCAGCGGCGGGCGCGAGAGGGGGGCCCGCAGTGCCGACCGACACGCCCGCCTGTCGGCCCTCTCCATCGCTGCTCTGGCGAGTGCCAGTACCAGTCGAGGATGTTGTGGCGCACCCAATCAGGGTACTTGCTGCGACAATGAGCAGGTCCTTGGCTCGCACGTGATCTCCTCCTGTCTGCCAACGTACAGGAATTGCAGCGGCCGGGCGAAGCCCGGCCCGCTGCAATTCCGGGTTGGACGGCGCGGTTCAAGGGCACTGGCCAGCGCAGTGAACTACGCAGCGTCCTTCTTCGCACGAAGTCGATAGCATGAGCCCACAATCCATCTTTACGGAGCAGACCTTCCCGCAGCCGGTTATTCGGTAGACAGCCTCGGCCGAGCCGACGTTCACCGCTCGGGTGAAGACGAGCCCGTCTGCGCATGGGTCTTCGCAGCATCCCCAATTCACTAACGTGCATTCCGCCGAAGAGCTGCAGGCTGCGAGTGGGTCAGCATCGACGGACACGTCGTGTTCGAGCGACGCATCGTTGCCGGGCGATCCGTCCGGTGTGCCGAACAAAGTTCGAGATTGGCAGCCTTGGGCCGCGCCGATGAGCATCAGGAGATGCAGCAGATGGATCCGCACTCTCGTCCGTCCAACGATCACGCGTTCAGCGGCGGCGCGCAAGCGCTGCAACGCGCGAGTTGGGCGGTCACTTAGAGCCTGCGGCAGCATCGTGCATGAACACGACGAGTTTGTGGTGATTCTGCCAACCTGGCTGGCACTTTCAAAATCGAGACACATGGCTGGATTGTCCGTTGGCTCGCAATAGCTCAACTCGTACTTCAAACCGAATCGGCGACACCGCGCCTCCAAGTCTTCCTGATACCGATCAAAACCTCGTTCGGAAATGAGATCTGTGAATGACGACGTCATCCTGCTTGGCTCACTTGATCCGCCCGACTAGTATTCTCCCCGAAATAGAACCAATATCCAAGCGCGCTCCGGGCGCGCGCTCGTTAGCCCTGCGAGCGGAATCGGGCACTTGCGGGTGGCCGGTGGGGTGGCTGGCGCGTCTGGAGGGGCTGAGGTGCATTCAGAGCGTCACTCTGTCACCAAGGCCCCGAACACTCGGGCGAATCCCGTTCGACTGATGCTCGAGAGTGCGCTCCAAGTACTGGCGGGAACACGGCTCGGCTACCGAGCTCAGACGACGCCCCATCGGTGGCTCATCGAACTCGACCACGGTGCGAAGTGACCGACGAGATCGCGACGGCCCCGTCCCCTTGCGTCGGACGTCGGCGACGGCATCGCGCCTCCGCGTCCCCATGTTAGCCTCCACGTATGGCGACGCTGCATGCCCCCGTTCCGGACGGCCACATCGTGGTCGACGAGACGACCGATCTCCCGGACGGGACCGAGATGACCCTGCTGGTTGTAGGCCGCGACGACGAAATGACGGACGAGGAACAAGCCGCACTCGAGGCGGAGATCGAGCGAGGGCGCGCCGACATCATTGCGGGGCTCGGTATACCCGCGGAAGAACTGCTGTCGCGCGTCCGCGCTTCGCAAATGAAGCTCGTCGTCGCCCCTGGCGCGACCGCCCAGATCGCAACGGAAACCAAGGAGGGAATCCATGGGAAGTGAGAGCATCCACGACGATGATGCCTTGATCGACGTCGACGACACCTACGTAGATGGCGATGAGCTCCCGTGGTCCATCGTGTCTGTCGACATGAACGAGCAGACCGTTTCTATCGAGTGCCTCATGACACCATTGCGTACGGTTCCAGCCGCTGACCTGGAAAAGATGAAGCGGCGCCTGACCACCCAGTGGAACGAGGCCTTGGCTTCCGGCGTCGTCGCAGTCGGCATCGGGGGCATCTACGAGGATCAGGACCATCTGCTTTGGACGGTCAAGGTGGTGAACCTTCGGGATCGCACCGTGGGCATCAAACTGATGAACCCACCGCGGCGCACAATCTCCCTGGAACAACTGCGGGAGATGAGATCACGAAAACGAGGGACAGATCAGTCGATCCGATAGCTTCTAAAGAGGTTGCGTCCAAATCCGTGATGGGATTTTTCACCACCTCGATCGATTCCTCGGCTTGCGCTCGATCTCATGGCCTGCGCCTCCCCCGCCACCTTCCGCCTCCAGGTCCGATCAAGTCCAATCGTGGCGGGACCGCCACGAGCCGGCTCATCGTCGGGCTCGGGAAACCTAGACCGGGGATCATCGGCATGCGCGAAGGCGTGCGCCACGCCGCGGGCATGTACATGGTGATCACCAAAGCCGGCGTGCGCTTCTTGGCGGACACCACCGAGTCGTGGTGCTGATCGTCGCGTGGACGATGACCGCCTATTTCTTTTGGCGCACGTACGGGTGAAAGAGGAGAGAGACCCTGGTCACGTTCCCGGGGTCGAGCCGAGCCGAGAGGACGGTACCGTGTCGCGTGACCCTTCGTACGACTCGACGACATCGTAGATTCCCGGCTCGAACTCGGCAAACGTCAGCGCCTCCCGCAGATAGGGCGCGGGGGTCGGATCTCTTCGCATCGCCTCGTAGTCCTCTATGGTCCGCCACTGCGCATACATGGTGACCTTGGTGCCGTCGATGCTGCGATGAAGGCTCGACGACACGAAACCTGGTGCGAGTCGCACGGATGTTTCCGTCACCTTCATCAGCAGCTCGACGAGCCGTTGTTGGTTCCCCGGCGGAACGGTGAACACGTTGATGAAGGTGACGAGCTTCGCGCCCTTGGAGATGGTGGTCATCTCGCCGAGAGCCTACCACGCGACCGTTCGAGCGAAGGCCGGCCATTGGCTCGAGTGACGGCGTTTGGGATGAGGTTTCACGCTGCTGCGACGGACGCCAATCGCGGTGCTCCGTCGATGGCGATGGTCTTGGGCTCGCCCACGCGCGGTGCCAGGTCGGGACAGAGCTCGGCCTTGTGTTTGCTCCACCACGCGTCCGCGCTCTCGCCGTTCCAGGGCTCGACCGCACACGCCTCGAGCCTTCGCCGAAGCTCGATCGCGCTGGCAGGGCGACGATCTGGCGCCTTTTCGAGGCAAGCGAGGACGACCGCCTCGAGCTCGGGCGGGACGGTGACTCCTCGGGCCGAGAGGGGATCCGGTGCTCGGTGGAGGTGCCGAGCACAAACCTCCACGACCGATTTGCCGTTGAATACTTCGTGCCCGGCTAGCAGAAAGTAAGCGACCGCCCCGAGGGCGTAGATGTCCGTTCGGGCGTCGGCCGAATCCGGATCAACGATCGACTCCGGCGCCATGTAAAGGGGAGTGCCGGTCAAGGTGCTGGCGGCAGTCAGCTTGATGTCTCCCTCGACCGCGAGCTCTTTGACCAGGCCGAAGTCGAGCAGCTTCACCACGTCACGTTCGCCGCCCTGCAGACAGAGCATGATGTTCGCCGGTTTGATGTCGCGATGAATCAGGCCGATGGAGTGGGCCTCGGCCAGTGCCCCGCAAGCCATTGTCAGGATTCGCACCACTCGGCCGGGCGCCTGCGCGCCGTCCACTTCGACGATGCGCTGGAGGGTCGCACCGTCGAGGAGCTCCATCGCATAGTAAAATATGCCGTCGTGGGTGCGTCCGTAGTCGAAGATCGTGATGGTGTTTGGGTGCGTGAGGCGCGAGGTCAACTGGACCTCGCGCTCGAAGCGAACGAGGCTGCTGGCAGCGTTGTCGGCCCTCATCAATTTGAGTGCCGAGGGGCGCCGCATCATGCCGTGACGCGCCCGGTACACTTCCCCCATGCCTCCTTCGCCGATCTTCTGCTCGAGTACATACTGGCCGAGCCGCCGAGCTTCGCGAACCTCCACCCGCAATCCGTAGATGACCCGCGAGAGGACGGCGCACGTGATGGTGACGTAGCCCCAGAGCAATGCCGCGGTCGCGGGCAGCCAGGGATAGGCGTTCGAGTCGAGCGCACGAGCGGCGAGCCCGCCGTCAGCCGTCGCTACCAGGAAAGCAGACGCTACGAGCGGGGCGCCGACCATCGCGGTGACGAGCACGGTGCGACGAGGGGCCGATGGGATGAGGGCCGCGCGAATGGCGAGGAGCAGTCCGATTCCCGCCACATGGAGCATCATGATGTAGCCGTCGCTCATCAGCGCTCCCTCGGCGGTCACGAGGGAATGCTCGCGGGCGAACGCGCCCACGAGGTACCGTCCGAGCCAGGCGCACGATGTCACGTTGATGAGAAGACCGCCGCTCTCGAGCGCATGGGAGAACCGAACGGACCGCTGTCCTTTGTGGCTTAGCCACCAGAACAGTCCCGCGTGTGCGGTCTGGGCCAGGCCGATGAGCGATTGCGTACCCGGTTTGACGATCGCCCCGACCGCGCCGGCGACGCAGCTGAGCAGGCTGATGAAGAACATCACCTTCCAGAAGAGCGCGACCCTAATCTGCAAGAGCGCGCGGCTTTCCTCGCTGGTTGCGCCGACCAGTGACGCTCTCTGATTCTGCATGGGGTGACTATCGGCCCCCCAGTCCCTCATGACAAGCGCCGCTCCCGGACCCAGCGTCGCAATAGGCTACCGCGAGGCGAGAAGGCCGAGAAAACGGGCAGATTCGGGCACCTCCGGAGTTGACGGAAAGCTCGTTATCACCCAGACGGCGTCAGCTCCCTCCCCCGAACCCCCCTTGGGCGCACCACTTCTCGCGCTACGGCGAAGCTCAGGTCCACTTCGGTAGGCTGTGCCGCAGCCAAGAAGGCAGCGCTCACCTGATCGTCGATCTTCCGCGACGAGACCGACCAACGAGGTTTCAGTGACACGCCGTGAAGCAGCGGCGCGGCACACACGTAGCGCGCAATGTGCCTGCCGCCTTGTTGGACCGTCATCCGATAGCCGCATCGTCCGCACAGCACCAAGCCCTGCAGAAGCGCGCCACCTTTGCGTGCGCCCCCGCCATCGACGCGGAGATTGCGGTTGCCCTCGATCTTCTCTTGATTGGCCACGGAATCCTCCCAACCGATGTAGGCGGCGTGGTGTTCACGGAGACAGACCTTCCATGACGTCAAGGGAAGGTTGGTCACCTGGCCCCGGCGCAGGTTACCGTCGATGAAAGCGGTTCGATACTCGCGGCGGCCGTAGACATAGGCACCCGCGTAGATGGGGTTGTGCAGNNCGACGACGTTCGATCTCGCCGCTCGCACCGCGGACCGGCAACGTCAGCCCGTGCTCGATGAAGTACGCCATGATCCCTCCGGTACTGCCATCGATGCGAAAGCGCTCGAATACAAGTCGAACACCTTGCTGCACCTCTTCGTCGGGGTCGAAACACAATCGCTGCGTGGCGATGTCCCAGACGTAGCCGGTCGGCGCGGTAAGTCGCAACTCCCCGCGCCGCGCCTTGCTGAAGGGTGCGCCGTGAAGGCGAAGATTCATCCAGTATCTCTCCGATGCGACACGTCCTCTGCGAGACGCTTGAACCCCGGCCGCCACTGCGCGCTGGTGCCGCTCTGCCCGAGATCTTCGTCAATGACGTTGACCGTGTCCGACGGCCAGCCGAGGTCGGTCGCGCGCTGGCTGAGCGCGTACTGACGCTGGGTCGACTCGCGATGCTCGTGAACCTGCTTCATCGTCGACTGGCGCAAGTAGACAACGGCGTGCCGGCCCAGATGCGTCGGTTTGATCTTGGGATAGTTCATGATTGTGACCGTTCCTCTCGGCGCCTCGCCCATCGCGCAGAGCCTGGTGGACAAGCGTCGCCCACAGGCTCACCAGCGTCTCTCGTACGTCTGCCCCGAGGGTGTTCGATCCGGGCTTGTCGAACTGCGTGGTACGCGATCGCGGCATGGCTGAGCACTTGTTCAGGTCTACCCATCACCGTGATCGCCTTCGCTCGCGCTGTCAACAAATTCGCACGCCTCGAGAATCTCTCGAACCGCACCGGCCAGCCTCGCGAGAATGCGCGGTGTCGATCGAACTGCGCCCTCCAACGCCGGAGTTCGGGGCTGCCCTCTGTCCGTCCATTCCTCGGGCAATTGGAGGGTCCGACCGCTCGGGTGCTCGACCTCGATTATGCGCTTGCCAACTCGCCCAGGCAGGTACCTGACAACCCGAAGACGTTTCCCCAACAAGGGGTGGATTGGCAGCGTCACAACGACGTGTTCGCTACCCCCGGCCGCAGGTGCCTCGGTCTGTTCATAGTTCTGCAGAACGTGTGACGAANNTTGATTCCCGCCCGCATCGTGGTGTTTGTCCACGTCGCCCCGTCGTCCCGGCAGAACACCAGAGGACCACGCAGGTGCCGTTGGCCCTTGATTGCAGCCAGCAGCCGCGACGTCAGCGGCACGACCTGTTCCTGGCCACCCTTCGGCGATCCGATCTTGCCCCGCCAGTTCGTGTCGTTGCCGAACTGACCCACAGAATGACCACCGACTGTGCGCCGCGGCAGTCGAAGTGGATCCACAGTTTTCCCAATCGCCGCCCGCGCAATCGAAGTGGGCCTGCTCGAACCGTAGCCCACCGAGTCTCGCGGGATCGGGGCGAAGCCGTCCACTGCGGGAGTTCGGCTGTGGGCGGAGCAAAACCCGTCACCATGCCGCACGCCTCCGGCACGGCACTTCGTTTCCCGTGAGACTTGGACCAAGTCATATGACTATGTCAAGATGGATCCCATGGACACGATCCCCATCTCCAAGTTCAAGGCGACCTGCCTGGCCGCGCTCGCGCGGGTTCGTAAGACCGGCCGCCCCCTTCGAGTCACGCGATTCGGGAAAGCCGTCGCCGACATCCATCCGTCGGCAACCACCAAGCGCAAACTCGACTGGTTGGGCGGGATGAAGGGAACACTCGAGATCAAGGGAGATATCACCGCGCCCACCGGCGCCCTCGTCGAATGGGAAGCTATGAAGTGAGGCTCCTCCTCGATACCCACATCTGGATCTGGAGCCATCACGAACCCGATCGCCTTTCCACCCGCGTGACAGAGGCACTCGTCGATGCACGGAACGAGCTGTGGCTGTCACCGATCAGTCTGTGGGAATTTCTGGTGCTCGTTCAGAAGGGAAAGGTCGGCGTTCAGGGAGGTTTGGATCCACGGATCTGGATCGACGAAGCCATGCGCAAGGTGCCGATGCAGGAAGCACCCATCACACGTCAGGTCGCCGTGCAGAGCCGGTTCATGGAACTGGAGCACGAGGATCCAGCGGATCGCTTTCTGGCCGCCACGGCCGAGGTCCATGACCTCGTCCTCGTGACGGCGGACAAACATCTGCTGCGCGGGAAGGGGTATCGCTCCCTGGCGAACCGGTGACGTCGTCGAACCGGCGAGGCGAGTTGCCGGACGACAGTCACCGACCAGAGGAGCGGGCC
>PMNO01000591.1 GCA_003161835.1 Myxococcales bacterium
GTCTTGTCGAACATGACCACGCCCTGTTTCTTGAACATGTACGACACCGATCCCGATGCCCCCAGATTGCCGTTATAGCGCTGCAAAATATTCCGAATCTCGCCGGCGGTCCGGTTGCGATTGTCGGTCATGATTTCAACCAGGATCGCCGTGCCACCGGGCCCAAAGACCTCGTAGGCAAATTCCTCATACGTCACATCGCCCAGATCGCCGGTTCCCTTCTTGATGGACCGTTCGATCACGTCGTTGGTCATGTTGACGGCTCGGGCCTTGTCGACGGCCGTGCGCAGCCGCGGATTGCCGCTGATGTCGCCTCCGCCCAACCGGGCGGACACCGTGATCTCCTTGATGACCTTGGTCCAAACCTTGGACTTCTTGGAGTCGGTGGCCTCTTTCTTGTGCTTGATCTTCGACCAACGATTATGCCCGGACATTGGGTCTTTCCTACCACGAGGCTGCCCCCCATGGGAGGGCCGCGCCGTCACAAGGGCGCGGCCCAACCGGGGGTTGGCGCGGCCGGTAACCGGGTCCAGGTGGCAGCCTGATCGCACGCGTCCTCGGGTACCCGGTGCACTGATTTTCCCGACCACTTGGCCGCCGACACGTCCACGAATCCCCCATAGCTGGAGATCACCGTACCCTGGGCGGTCCGGAGGCGAACGATCTCGCCGCCGTTGGCCAAACCATCAAACCCGATGCGCGCGTCCAGGCGAATCAACGGTGTGCCCGCTCGGGGCCGAACATCGACCGGACTTGCGGCGTCGAACCCGGACGGAACAATCAACGCATACGCTCCGGCGTCCAGCAGGAAGGGCGGCAAGGCGTCCGCGCCTTTCGCGTCCTCGATGCTCAGGCCATCGATGTCCACCGCTTGCTGACCCAGGTTGCGGATCTCGACATATTCCTGCGCGGGCTCTGGACCGGCGGCATTGGCCTGAACCTTCGTGATGGCAATCGGCAATAGTCCCATCGGAACGGTCATTGACACCGCGGCGGTCTCGGCGGTGTTTCCCGCCAGGTCCACCGCGCGCGCCCCCAGTTGCACGTCGGTGCCACCCGCGAAAGAGGCCATCGATGTTGCAACGGAGAACCGGGTCGCGCCGGCGCCGGCCGAAACGATGCGTTCCATGCCGCCCCCTCGCATCCAGACCGCGCCGGCCGCCGATTCGTCGGTTTCAAAGCTGACCAGAACACACGGCCCGGAGGGATCGATGGCGAAGGCGGTTATCACGGGCGACATCAAATCAGCCGCGGCCGCGGTGACGAACTGTCCGATGGGTCCGGCGGACAGGGGCTGTCCGGCGCCATCCACGACGCCGTCGCCCAGCGACACCACGTAGGTGGCCGAGGGCATCAACAGCTCGGCGAGCGGGACGCGCAGGCATGTCCCTGGCTCCGACGGGGGACAATCGCTCGCGACCACCGCCGACGCGGCCGCTGCGCGTCCCCCGCCCTTGATGATCACCGTGCCGTCGGGCACCGACACCGCGTTCGGAAACCTCACCAGAATGGAGGCGAGGTTGAGGGGAACGTCGCTGGCGCCGGGCATCGGATCGACGAGCGCCGCTGCGCCGGCGGTCGCCGCGGCGGATGTACCCGGGGTCGGTGATCCCGCCGCCACCAGATCGGTCTGGGGCACGCAGGCCGCGAGCGCGCAGCCGCACGCCAGCACGCGAACCGGAACGGGAACGGCGAATGGGCGACCTGGATCAGGCGGCATCGCCCTGGTTTCGGAGGGCGCGCGGCCGAGTTGCGGCGACTCACGCCAGCACTCGTTCATGAGGGACGGAGGTGCCCTATTTCCGCGACAGGCCAAATCGTGCCAAAGTCCTAGCGTGGCAATCTTCGTCCAAGCGTCGCCCACGCCGCTAGACCACGCCTACAGGCTGGCCTACAAGGTCGCCCACCGTCTGCTGCGCGTGTACTGGACTCTGCGGCGGCCCCACAAAGGGGGGACCCTTGTCGCCATCTGGTACGCCGGCCAGATTCTGATCGTCAAGAACACCTATCGTAAGCAGCACACCCTTCCCGGGGGCTACCCGCGTCACGACGAAACGCCCTCCCAGACCGGCGCGCGCGAGCTTGAGGAAGAATGCGGAATTCACGTTCGACCGGAGGAGGTGCGCCTGGTCTATCGAGGCCAGCACCTATTTGAGGGGCGAAACGACGACGTCACGATCGTCGAGGTCGAGCTTGCAATGCCCCCCGCGATCCGCATCGATCCGCGTGAAATTGCGTCCGCCCGCATGGCGCCGCCCGAGGAGGTCCTGGGTTTGCTGATCGTCCCCCATTTGCGCGAATACCTCGAGCAACGGTCGGCGCGGGCCGGCGCGAGCATCGCCTGAACACCCGACCCTGCGCGCGCCGCCAGCGGCGTCAAATTGGGCCAGAACGCGCCGATCGGCGGCATCAGCCTACGAAGAACCCATTTTGGACTCACGGGCCCGCGCGGCTGGAGTCATTCACAGGGCTCCGTGCCGGCCCCGACACCCGCGCTGGTCCAGGCCTCGCGGAAGGCCTCCAAACGGGGCCAGCGCGACAGTTCCACCACATTGCGAAAGACGATCCAGTCCAGCGCGCAGCCCAGCGACAGCGCCGATGCGCCCAACGGGAGGCGAAACGTGGCCCGTCCCTCGAGCCAGGTCAGGCCGCGGTCGACCCGCTGGCGTTGCTTGGCGATGTAGCCCGCGTCGGCAAATCCGTCGAGGCGTAGATAGCGATGATTGATCGCTGCGTCGAGGATTCCCTCCACAACAATTTGTAATGATCGATCTGCCCAGGCCGCCGGATCCAGATCCCAGCCGGCCGCACGGAACGCCAGGCCGTCCGTCGCCCACAACCAGTCGGTGATCAGGGACGAATCCGACAGGACCAATCCCTCGCGGTCGACGACCAGCACGGGGACTTTTCCAAGCGGAGCGACCTCCCCCAACAGGGTCGCGCCCGCGGTCGTTCGGGTGTCCACGAAATCGTATGGACGACCGAGCGCGTTCAGCAGGATGCGCGCCTTTCGCGTGTACGGCGACGTCGTTGTTCCAAGCAGTGTCATGGCTGTTCCACCTCGATGCGTGGGTGCTTACCACTACCGTCCGGTATGGGGAAGGACGGCGGCGAACAGGGCGAGAAGGGCGACGCGAGAGCAACAAACAAGCACTCGGGCTAAAGGTCGGGGGACAAGCGACCGAAACGTGGTCAAGGGCGTGCCGATAGCGGGCGCGCCAAGCTTCCTGCCGGATCCGCGTGACGAACCGCGCAGAAGATCTGCGTCGCGATCCGTGCAAGGCCTTATTTTCTCAAGGAAATTGCACGCAAATCGTTACGAAGATGGGACCAACAAGATACACGCCATTAACACGAACAATCATACGATCAAACAATGGAAACTATGAGCATTGAACGCAACAGCGAGGCGCAGGTGGGGAATATCGGGGGCGCCGCGGGAACGTCCGTCTTCATCGGCAAGGCTTCGTTCCGCATGACTCCGATCGACCAGGGCGACCAGATGCAACAGAATGATGCGCTCCTCGTTCGAGAAACCGGAACCCTCCTTTCGCAAGGGGCGGAAACCTCCGCGTCGGATATCGAGTGGTTCAGCCGCGGCGAGGAGAGCGTCGTGCTGTCGCCGCCCGAATCCATCCCGCACCACCTGCCTGATGTCGGCGCCTATACAGAATCCCTCGGCTACGACGCCAGACCGGTTGGCCACCGCCGATCCATGCCTTTGTGGAGCCTGGCCGCCGCGCTGATACTGGGCGCGACCGTCACGCTCTCGGCGCAAGCGGTGATGCGGCGACCAGGCCGAAGCGCAACCGCCCCAAAGGCGCTTGCCGTCGTGCCACCCCCGCACGTCACCCCGCCGCCGGCCATCGCGGTGGCCATGGCCACGGCGACACCACCAACGGTCGTTCCCTCCACGGCGATCTGGACAGTCAACAGCGAACGGGAGCCCACTCACTTCCCGCGGCCGGCGACCGGGGAGCATCCCCGTCCCGCGCACGTGATGCGTAAAGTTCCCGTCGTGGCCAGTCCCGCCCGCCCCCATCCGGGTGCGTGGATTGATCCGTTTGCCGCCGTCGACGAGGCCCAGCCGGCATCCGACGAGACGAAGGTACCCGGTGCCGCGGTACGCGAGACGACGCCAAGGAAATCTCCCAGCGCGGGCGCCACGGCGGCCATTCTCAAGCGTGCCCCGGCGGGCAAATGGGTTGATCCCTTCGCCGAATAGCCGGTAAGTCGTTCCGCTGAAACGGTCAGCCAACTCGTCAGGCGGGCGACGGTTTGGACCTGTCGTCGCCCATGACACAACAGTTACGGCCGCGACGCTTGGCCGCGTACAGGGCGCGATCGGCATCGCCGATGAGGAGTTCGGTAGAGCCGGCCAGCGGCATGAACATCGTGCTCACGCCCACGCTCACGGTCAACCGGATGTCGGCGCCGTCAGGCGTGGTGGTCTCAGCGACCGAAAAGGACCGCTCCGCCACCTTCGCACGGATGCGCTCCGCGACCACCAGAGCTTCGGTCCCCGACGTCTCGGGAAGGATCACGGCCATCTCTTCGCCCCCGTAGCGAGCGGCCCGGTCGAGGGTGCGGATCGAATCCAGGATGGCCTGGGCCACCTGCCGCAATGCCCCGTCGCCGGCCTGATGCCCGAAGTCGTCGTTCACGCGCTTGAACCAATCGATGTCGACCATCAGGAGAGACAGGGGCCGCTGATGGCGTTGCGACCGGGAAATTTCTTCCTGCAGCAGGCGATCCATCTCGCGCCGATTGAACAGGCCGGTCAGCTCATCACGAATTGCCAGCCTCATCAGGGCGTCTTCGGCCGCCTTGCGCGCGGTGATGTCCTGAATCTGCGAAACCAAGTACAGGGGCGATCCCTGCGCGTTCTTGACCAACGACGACGTCACCAGCACCCAAACGGTCGAGCCGCTCTTGTGGATATATCGCTTCTCGATTTCGTAGGTGGCGATGCGGCCGGCCAGCATGCTCGCAATAGAACCCACGTCGCTGTCACGGTCCTCCGGATGCGTGATCGACTTGCAATCGCGCGCGAGCAGCTCCTCCTGAGAAAACCCAACGATCTGGCAAAGCGTGGCATTCACCTTCAACCACCGCCCTTGGGGCGCCACCAGGGCCATGCCGATCGCCGAATGGTCGAAGGCGTTGCGGAAGCGGCTTTCGCTCTCCCGCAACGCCGCGAGCGTGACCGCGTTTTCCGCCAGCAGGGCCTGTCGAGCCTGCAACTGCCCCGCGATCTCGACCCGCGCCGACATGATTCCCCCCAGCAAGCGCAGCATCTGAACATGCTCATCTCCGAAGGCGCGGGGGCGCGACGAGAAGACCTGCAGTACCCCGAAGGGCTTCCCCGATGACACCAAGGGAACCGCGATCATCGATCGGCGCCTGACCGTATCGACGAGTCCGGTGTCGATGCGCAGATCGTCCTGCGTGTCTTCACACGCCAGGACCTCGCCCGTCAGGAGCGCCAACCCCGACAGGCTTCCCACAATCGGAACCCGTGCGCGAAGCTGGGCCTGAGCCGAGCCGGTCGCGGCCACGCAGACCAAATCATTCCCTTCGGGCGTTTCCACGAAAGCCCCCGAGGCACCCGTCATGTCCTCCGCGCGCGTCGCGACCAGGGTCATCAGGGTGGGCAGATCGCCGAGCGTGGTCGAGACCTCGTTCTGCACGGCCACGACCGCCTGAAGGCGCGCAACCTCGTCCGCGAGACGAAATGTCCCGGTTCCAGCTCCCCAGTCCGGGAAGTCGATCACCGCGCCTCTCGACGGATGCCCACGGACCACCGTTCGGCGGATGGGGGCGCCACCTTGACCTACCCTCGCTCAGAGCTGGGACTCCCACGTTTTGACTCACGGCGGGCGAACGCTCTAATCTTCTGCCCAATGGTGCGACGACAGCCGGGTCGGTCCCGTGGGACAAGGTGCGCGGCCTGGGCATTCGCGGTGATTCTGCTGACGGGAACCGTGACGTTCCGATCGTCCTCGGTCGCCGCCGCCGGCCCGGACCATCAGATGGAGATGAATGCACGCGAGGCGTTCGCGGCCGGCCGATTCGACGAGGCGTTGGCCCTGTTCGCCAAGCTCTACGCCGAGACGCTGCACCCCGTCTATCTGCGCAATATCGGACGGTGCCACCAAAAGATGCGAGAACCGCAGAAGGCCATCGATTCGTTTCACGACTATTTGGCGAAAAACAGGAAGATCGCGCCCGACGAAACGGCCGAAATCGAAGGATACATCCACGAGATGGAGGCACTGAAACAAGAGCAGACCCGGGCCGGGGCCGCCGTGGGGACCGGTGACAAACCGGCGCCAGCGCCGGCGGTGAGACCGCCGCCTCCCCCGCCCTCGCCTTCACCGGCTCCGCTGCCCCTGGCACCCGCGCCCAACTCTGCCGCCGCATCCGAGGCGTCGCCGCTCGGGGCGACAATTGCCCTGGACTCGAACGGAACCAACCGAAGCGAACCGCTCGAGACGTCGGCCCCCCTGTACACGC
>PMNO01000078.1:0-1029 GCA_003161835.1 Myxococcales bacterium
GCCCGGGCATTACGTCAACTCCGTGGTCACGAGCGTTCCGCCGGCCGCCGAGCTGATCGCGTTGACGGCGCCCTTCCAATTGTCATCCCACTCTGTGGTCCCGCCCGTGCCGTCGTTCGCGCTGTTCGAGCACGGTGCGAGGGCCATGTGATACGCGGTCACAGTCGGCGTCTGGCCGAAGCCAAGGTAGATCACGGTAAGGCCGGTGTTCTCGGTCCGAAACCGAACGCGGCTCGCGTTGCTGGCAAGTGCCGAGCTTGACGTCGTGCCGATCGAAGTTTGCGCGCATGCGCCGGCCGTGGTCGACGCCATCGGCAGGGGACGCACGACAAGTCCGAACAGAGTCGACGCGGGCGTCGCGCCCTTGACGTCCGCCAGCTCCGTCGCGGCGGCGCCCGAGACGTTCACCCGCTCGCGCTCGACAGTGTTCGCTCCGACAGTCAGCGCAGTGGTGTCGAGCTTCTTGTCGGGGGACGCTGCTTGGAGTACGCCGATTACGCTGTCAGCCATGACAGCTCAGATCAAAGGACCGCGATACGCGAGGCCCCATTATCCCAGGGCAACGTGATGTTGTTCGAGGAAAACACGGCGCCGAATCCGTTGTTGGTGGTCCCGACGTCGGCCTGATGCCCGGCCGCGATGGACCCAGCAATCGCCGACACCAGCAACTTCAAATCGCCAGCCGCCGCTCCCGTGGTCAGGGTCGCGGTAACCCCGTTCGAGAATACGATCGCGGTACCGTTCGGAATCGCGCCTTCCAGCTTCCGGNNTCCGAGCGGAACGTTGTCGGTGGTGGAGGTCAGCGTCTGATCGGTCCCAAATGCCCCTGCATCAACCTGGGTCATGGCCGTGGTTGCGCTGAGATTGATCGCGTACCCGCCCGAGGTGTAGGCCGCGCTGCCGGTGGTGTTGAGACCATCCTGCAGGGTCGTCAGGTTGACCGTGTTCGTGGTCTGGCCAGCCACGACAAAAACCCCGTTTGCGGCCAGGTTTCCGCCGACCTTGCCGATGCAGATAATGTCGCCGTTG
>PMNO01000078.1:1074-2608 GCA_003161835.1 Myxococcales bacterium
AGCTTGCGCATGGCCTCAACCTCAATCTGGCTCACCCGGGCCCGGGTCATGCCGATCAGCGGCGCCACGTGCATATTGTCCAGGCCCTCGGGGTTGGCCAAGGCCACCTTGATCGCGCAGGTTTCGGCCATCTCCCACACCGGGACGCCGGGGAAGGTTTTCTTGAGCACGCCACGGTCGTTGACCTCATAGGCTAGGTGGGCCTTGCACGACACCCAGGGACACGGGCCGGTCTCGTCNNCCCGGCCCGCCGCAGGTCGCGCAGGTCCCGAGCCATGCCGTCGCGCTCGTCCTGGGTCAACGGCAAACGTACGACGCTGGTCCGCCGGTAGTCCATCTCCGAGAGAACGTGCAGCCGTCGACGGCGCCGCGGTCGCGCAAGCAACGCCTCCAGGGGTCTCGGGCGGCCCCACGCCAGCGCCCGCGCCAGGAGCCGGAGCCACCGGAATGCGCCGCGGTCGCGCACCGAGGCGCAATGGACGCGATGCCGCGGCGCCTCGTGCGGGCACAGCACGGCCACTCCCGGCAGGCTGAATTGATACCGCCTTGCCGGCTTGATTCGCAACCTGACGCCCGGGCGTTGGTCGCTCTCTGCGTCTGTCAGGGGGTCGATATGTTCTCCATTTCTGCGGCCACGTTTTCCAGCGCGCTCCGCAGTCCACCCGCCGAGAGTTTCCGCGCCTCGCCACGAACGAGGGCCACACACGCGGACTGCATTGCCGCCGCTGCCATCTTTTTGAGAGGCTCCAGGAGTTCCTTGGTTTGGATCTTGTCAGCGTCGCTCACTTTTGGGTCTCCTTTTCGATCGCTACCGTGTTATACGTCGTTCGCGCAGCGCCGCGTGGGGCGCACCAAAAACAGGCGTACACAAACGCCGGCCCGCCCGTGCCATCAATGCCGCACATGCGGCGATACTCCGCCGTTCCCTCGACTCGAAAAGCCGCTGTCTCTTTGCAGCCGGTGACCTCACAGATTGGACCGCCGGTCATTGGTGGCCGCCTGACTGCGAGCATGCGCCAGTCGTATTCAGGACTCCGCCGCAACCTGGAAGCGGACACCAGCGGGCGGGCGGAGTCCAGTCAACGCCGATCGAAGTTCCATCTTCGATGTGACAAACCAGAAGTCCGGCTGTCGTCTCATCCGTTGCCTGAGTAGCCAACCGAGCCCAATGCAGGCACCTCAGGCGCTCGGCTTGCGTCGCTCGCCCAGCGNNACTCGTCCTCCGGGTGAGGTTCTCGCGTCGCCGGGGACTCCGATGCTCCAGTGTCTCGCCTAACCATCGCCCGCGCAAAGTCTCCCAGCTTCAGCGCCTCGTCGAGCGAATAGAGTTTCGTGTCCCAAGGTTCCCTTTCTGACAAGGTGCTCCATGTGACCACGGCTATCGTCTCTCCGTCGGCGTGGGCCCGGACCTCTATCCCGTGTCCCTTGCGCAAAAGCGCCCCGTCTTCTCGGCTCATGTTTGCCATTAGGTCCCGTACCGTCCTTCCGGCTCGGCATTGGCCGCGAATACTTCACCCTGGTTGTCAAAAAATGC
>PMNO01000264.1 GCA_003161835.1 Myxococcales bacterium
GCCTTCATCCGAGAGAACGGTGAATGGAAGATGTTGCCTCCGCAGCAGTGATCGCCATCCCCCTCCCCCGCCGCCCCCGCATGCCCCGCACCTCTGCCGCCGCACCTCATTGGCGCCTTTGTCTGGTCGTGGGCCTGGCCGTGCTCGGCGCCCTCCTGACCGCTGGCCCCGCCGCCGCGGGCGGGGCGTTCAAGGCGAATCATTTCGGCCCCGCCTCCTTCAATCCGAACCCCTTCGGGCATCGCCTGGAACCCCATGGCACCTCGGACGAGCGTGGGTTCGCTCCGACGCTGCCGCGCCTGGCGCAGGCTGAACCCGCCCCCGCCGGCACACCCCCAAATTCGGCCACCTCGTCCCACGGCCCCCCGGCGGCACCGCGCATTTCATGCTTCTCCGATACCGACTGCCCCGACGAGTCGTTCTGCGAAAAGGGGGCTTGCCGCCGCATCGAACAGCGCGTGAATGTATTCTTCCTCTACTACCGCGAGGGCGCATTCCGCGAGATCCTGGGCCTGTATTGGTCCAAGCGCGGCGCGACCGGGTTCACCGTGGTGGCGCCCATCTACTGGAACTACTGGGCGCCGACCTCGCGATCGCGCATCGTGGCCCCGTTCTACTGGCACTTCGAGGACGATGCCGCCCACAGCATGACCACCGTCATCGTGCCCGGGTTGCCCATCTCGTGGAGCCGCCAGCCGGGCGCTCGTTCGTTCGGGGTCTGGCCGCTGCTCTATGTATCGACCAAGTTTGGTTGGGCGGCTCCGCTGCTCGGATCCTTCAAGATCGCGGACCCGGATCGGGGCCGGGCCTTGGGCGCGTTCGCGTTTCTTTACTGGTGGCAACGCACCCCCGCTGGCGCTTTTGACCTCGGATTTCCCCTGTTCGTCTCCAGTCGCTCCCCGGCGTCCGCGTTCACCTTCGCGCTGCCGCTGAACTTCTACTGGCGCTCCGGGGTGGACGCCCACACGCTGGCGATTCCGTTCTTCTATCGTCAGACCGGCAAGGACACCTCGTCGACGTACTCCCTGCTCGGCTATCACGATCGCGCGGGCCCGCAATCCGACGGCGCGATCCTGTGGCTGTACTGGTTCGGGCGCGACCGCGCTCGGAATCGGGCCCATGATGTCCTGTTTCCGTTGCTCTGGAGCTTTCGTTCCAAGAACAGCGGCGTGTCGATCCTGTTCCCGCTGGTCTGGGACTTCAAGGAACGTGACGCGCGCACCACGGTCGTAGGCCCCGTGGTCCATCTGCGCGAAGGCCGCGGCTGGATGAACGCGGTGGTTCCCCTGTGGTGGAGCGGCGGCAACAGCGACGCCGGGTGGCGCTTCCAGATGTTGCTGCCGCTCTTTTTCTGGAAGACCGCCGCTCACGGCGCCCGGTTTTCCTGGGTGGCCCCGATTGGGGGATACAGTCGCGACAGCCAAGCGGGCTCGCGCAGCCTGGCCCTGCTTCCGGGGCTGTTCTTCAGACGCGATCCAAATTCCGAAATCGATGTGGTGGCGCCGTTGTTCGTGCCGTTGTTCATCCGTCACCACAACATCGAGGCGGACAGCACCACCCGCCTTTCCCTGTTGCTGTACCTCCGCGACGATCCGCGCGGTTCGACCTCGGTCCTGTTTCCGATCTTTTGGCGCTTCAAGGATCGCCCCACGGGAGCCACCGCCACCGCGGTATTCCCGCTGTTCTTCCATCGCTCTGGTCCGCGCGACAGCACCACCTTCGTAGGTCCCGTCTACTGGCGCAGCCTGGCCGACGGTGGCTGGGGCGCGGGAGTATTTCCGGTGGCGTTTTTCGGCCAGCGGGGCGACACCAGCCACGCGGTCGTGTTTCCTCTTCTCTGGCGATTCGTGAGCGCCCGGAGCAGGACCACACTTCTGCTGCCGCTGTTCTTCAAGACCCAGGATGCTTCGGGGAGAGACGCCGGGATCCTGCCGCTTTTGACCTTCTTCGGCCAACATGGTGACGCCTCCTACCAGGTCCAGTTTCCGCTGTTCTGGCGGTTCGCCGACGAGCGCGCGCATACCGCCACCGCCGTTACGCCCCTGGGATTCTATGGTCAGGGGCCCGACGGATGGCGCGCCGGGCTGCTCACTCCCCTGCTCTGGGCGCGCGGAGGAGGTCCCCAGCGGCATTTCGTGCTGTTTCCGCTGGTCTGGCATTTCGCCGACGACAGCCGCGACGAAAGCACGACGGTGGCCGCGCTGTACTGGCATCGCCGCCGCGGCGGTGAAACCACGGACGCCTTCTTCCCCATCGTGCATTACCGGCGTGGCGCGCGCCCGGGCGGCGACGACCAGACCAGCCTGACCGTGCTGCCCTTCTTCCACTATCGGCGCGATGCGCACGTGCGCCTGCTGCTGACGCTGGTGGGGGGCGCGGTCACCGGACCTCGGCGCGCGGCGGGTTTCGTGGGACCCTATTTCTGGTACCGGGGGCCCCAGATCTCGGCCGCCGGCATCCCATTTCTCTACGCCGACGTCACGCGCGCCGACACCTCGGAGCGCACGCGCCAGTTTGGTCCCCTGTTCGCGATCGACGCGCCCGATCACACCGCCCGTATCTTCGTGCCGTTCTTTGGCCACTATCGGGATGCCAGGGAAACCGACACCTACGTATTTCCCAGCTACTTCAGGCAACGCAAGACGGATGGCTACGCGGTCGACACGTTCTTGCCGTTCTACTGGCAATCAGTCTGGCGCGATCGAACCACCACGATTGTGGGGCCCTGGTACCGCCGCCACGGGACTCAGGTGCACAACACCGGGTTGGTGCCGCTGTACTTCTGGGCGAAGAACCCCGACCGCACCCTCCTGGTCATTCCCCCGCTCCTGACGTTTCACCGGCATGACTTCCGCTCCGATACCGCCACCACCTGGGTGGGCCTGTTCTTGAAGGCCCATTCTCCGGACAGCGACCGCACGGTCGTCTTTCCGTTCTGGTGGTCGGGCCGAACCGGCGAACGGCGGCACGCGGTGCTCGGCCCTTTTTACTGGCATTTCGAGGATCGCGCGGCCGCCAAGTCCTGGACCCTGATCACGCTCCTGTACGGGTCGACCGACCACACCCAGCGCACCCGGGCCTTGCTGCCGGTGGCCTGGTACACCCGCGACGACGCCAATCAGACCGGCAGCGAGGCGGTGATGCCGCTCTTCTATGCGTCGCATGGGCCGAATCAGTTCACGCTGCTGACGCTGCTGGCGGGGGTCAGCCGATCGCTCGAGGCCAACCGGTGGTACGCAGGGTTGCTCTACGTCAGCAACACCGTCAACAGCAGCACGCGGGTCCTGTTCCCCCTTTACGTGAGCCATTTCGATCGCGCGTCCGAGCGGCGGACCCGCCTGTTCTTGCCGCTCGCGTATTTCTCGCGTTCCACGCCGGAAAAATCAATCACCACGATCGCGGCGCTCTTCTGGCGCCGCACGGACATCGCCTCGGCCACCACCTTGGTCTTGCCGTTATTCTTCGATGTCCACGACTACCGCGCCAGCCGCACCACCGTGCTTCTCCCCCTGTTCTTTCGTCACGCCAATGAGACCACGGGCCACAACTATGCGCTGGCTCCTCTGTTCTATCGCCACACGTCGCCCGGCGCCGCGACCACCGTGGCTTTCCCGCTCTTTTGGGATTTCAAGGATGGCGACCGGCGGACCACCATCGTGTTCCCGCTGTTCGCGCACTGGACACGGGCGACGCACGCCGGGACCTACGTATTTCCCATCTTCTACTACCGAACCGGCTATGCGGCCGGCGCGCCACCGCGCACGCCCGACGGCACGTGGCGCTTGTTCGTGCCGCCGCTTTTCGACGCCGCCGTGCAGCGGCCCGGCGATCTGCGCTGGGAGATCCTGGGCGGTCTGTTCGGCAAGGAACGCATCGGACGCAACCACTACATGAAGATCTTGTTCATGACCTTCGAGACCCAGAAGGCCTCGGCGGTTCAGACCTCGTGGTATGGCCAGCCGCGACGGCCTTCGCGCACGCACCCGGCACGCGGCCTGGCCACGAACGCCTGGTAGCAGCCCACCGTGCAGCGGGCGACGGAGCGCGTCTGGGCGGGTTGACGCCTCCTCAATCCGTATCCAGATGCTCGCCGCGGCTGAATCGCCGCCAGGGACGGCACGGGGTGGTGTCGTCCACGACCGCGGGGTTGAGTGCAGTCTGACGGCCGGTGCAGTCGGAGGTTGCGGTCCAGGGCATGAACCGACCGCCGACGACGGCGGTGGACGGCGTGTCCGACCCGTCCAGCGTGAACGCGGTGTCGCTGATCACCGTGACCTTCCACAGACCGTTGGCGTCGAACAAGAGCGGGATCGACCCGACCAGGGCGCGATCGCCCGTCGTCAGGCCATGGGGAGCCGCGGTGTCGACTCGAACCGGGTGGCCGCCCTGGACCGAAGCGATCGGGGCAAAGGGGCACTCGGCGCCGTCTCCATCGTGATCGATGCAGACGTGCACCACCCGCGACACTTGCGCGTTCGCCAGCTGGTCAATCGCGTGAATGGCCAGGCAGGCCGGGCCATCGCCGATGTGATTGCCCAGACTGTCGAGCTGATTGCCCACGCACTGAGCGGTGGAGGGAACGACCCTGGGAATGGTCCAAACCGCCGCCTCCGTCGACTGACGCGATGGAATGGCGATGGTCACGTCGCTGGTCTTGCACAACAGGATCGGCTTGAGGGTATCGTTTCCCATCACGCAGTCCGGAAAGCCACCCACGGGAATCTTGCCGTCGGGCGTGAAGTCGGCTGATCCCGTCGGTGGCACGGGCGCCAGGTTCACCAGCAACGCGTCCAGCGACGACATGGGCGTCGTGGTCGGCACCAGCTTGGGATTCACCGCGTCGCACACGCCATCGCCGTCGGTGTCGACGACCAAAGCGCGATTGGTGTCGTCCAGAACCAACAGCTCCACATGGGCCGCGTCCAGGCCCGCGAGCGGCGTGATATCCGCGCC
>PMNO01000583.1:0-133 GCA_003161835.1 Myxococcales bacterium
GCTGGTGGTCCAATACCACCTTCAATCCGCGGTCGTAGGCGCCCGCCAGCCAGGCAAACGCGCGCTCGAACAGCCGCGCCAGGACGCCCGCCTCGGCCGCATGGATGGGGCGCAATATGTGCGCGCACATCAT
>PMNO01000583.1:196-324 GCA_003161835.1 Myxococcales bacterium
ATGGTCAGGGCCATCAGGGTCAGATTGTTCAGGCTGTATCCCAGCAACAACATGACTCCGAAGGTGGCGATCAACGACAGGGGCACCGCGACGCCCGGAATCACGGTCGCCCGCACGCTGCGCAGGAA
>PMNO01000583.1:360-659 GCA_003161835.1 Myxococcales bacterium
GCCAGCTGCGCATTTTCCACGCCGTCGACCACCTGGGCGACATCGGACAGGCGCACGGGCGCACCATTGCGATAGGCGATGATCAAGGGCCGATAGCCGGCGGCAACCTGGATCTGATCGTTGGCCGCGACGGTGTAGTTCTGCCGCGCTCCATCCAGGTTGCCCTTGGGTTGATTGACGTTCGCCTGCACCAGGATCGTCCGGACGTCTTCCAAGCTCAGCCCCCGGCCGGCCAGCGCCATCGGATCGACCTGCACGCGTACCGCCGGGCGTTGCCCACCGTTCAGCGTGACCAGGCC
>PMNO01000583.1:692-3683 GCA_003161835.1 Myxococcales bacterium
GTGATCTGCGAGGTCGAAGCGCTGCTGACCGACGTCAGCTCGGCGAGCCCGGGGATCTGGCCCAATTGTCGCTCGAGGGGCGTGGTCACCGCCGACACCATCGTCTCGGCGCTGGCGCCCGGCAGATTCGTGGACACCACGATCGTCGGGTAGTCGACCTGTGGCAGCGCCGACACCGGGAGCTGGCGAAACGCCACCAGGCCGCCGATCAGCAGACCGACCATCAGGAGCGACGTCCCGACCGGGCGGCGGATGAACGGCGCCGAGACATTCACGGCGTGGACCCGGCGGCTGACGGCTCGACGGAGCGCCGACGGCCGCCTGCGCGCCCCCCCGAGCCGCCGCCGGCTCCCGCCTTGGGGCCGGCCTCTCCGTCCATGCCCGGACCCGCGCCGCTTTCCCGGACGGTGATGCGCGCGCCGGGACGTAGCTGAGACTGCCCTTCGATCACGACTCGCTCTCCAGGGGAAAGTCCGCGCCCCAAGATCGCCTGCTCACCCTCGATCGCATCGACGGCGACCGGGCGCTGAGCGGCGAGGTTGTCGCCCCCGGCCACGTACACGAATGTTCCCTGCGGCCCCCGCTGGATCGCCACCGCCGGGACGACGAGCGCGCCCTTGCGGACATCCAGGCGCAGACGGGTCTTGACGAACTGATTCGGCCACAGCACCCGATCTCCGTTCGGGAAGATAGCTTTGAGGCGCATGGTCGCGGTGGCCTGGTTGATCTGATTGTCGATCAGCGCCAGGGCGCCGGTGGCGAGGATCTGATTGCCATCTCGGCTCAGCGCTTCGACGACCAGGGGGGCCTTCGCCTGCTGTCGTGCCACTCGCGGCAGGTCATCTTGGGGCAGCGTGAAGATCACCGCGATCGGATCCATCTGGGCCACGACCACGATGCTGGTGGGGTCGGCCACATGGACCACGTTGCCCGGATCGATTTGCCTGACCCCCGTGACGCCCTCGAGGGGCGACGTGATCCGGGCGTAGTCGAGCTGGAGCCGGGCGTTCTCGACCTGGGCGCGATCGGCCTGCACCGTGCCCCGCAGCTGCTCGACCAGCGCGCGCTGATCGTCGGTCTGTTGTTGCGGGATGAGTCGCTCGGCGCTGACGGCCGCGTAGCGTTCCAGGTTGCGTTGGGCGCCCTGCAGCTGGGCTTCGTCGCGGGCCAGGGCGGCCTGGGCCTGGTGCAACTGAATGGTGAACGGACGGGGATCAATTTCGGCCAGCAGCTCGCCGCGGCGAACGGTCTGTCCTTCGCGGAACGCGACGCGCATCAGGCGCCCCTCCACCTGGCTGTGAACACTGACGGTCTTGAAGGCGGCCACCGTGCCCAGGCCCTCCAGGTTGATGGGAACATCCCGGGTGGTCGAGCGCGCGACCACGACCGGAACGGGTCGATCCGAGCCACCGCCGCGCGCGGCCGAGGCCCCCGCTGCCTGGTGGCCTTCTGCGGGGGCGTTCGCGCGGCGGGTGCCACGAACGATGCCGAACGCCCCCGCGGCCACGGCGATGAGCGCGATCGCGATCCAACGTCCGCGGTGCGACGGCCGTCTTGGCTGGGCCTCTGTCGCCGCGGCGTCCCTGTCCCTGTTCGCACCCGCGTCGGTGCCCGTGCCGGCACCGGTGCCCCTTGGGTCATGAACGGTCATAGTGTCCCCACGGCGGCCTGCAACTGCGCGCGGGCGATCGCGAGTCCGAAGCGCGCGCCGACCGCCTGCGCCGCGGCGGCGGTCACGGCCACCTGCGCGTCGCCCAGTTCGATGGCGCTGCCGATGCCGGTTTCATAGCGGCGTTCGGCCAGGCGCAGCTGATCGCGGGCGTTCGTGAGCGCTTCGCCGGCCGCCACGATGGTGGATTTCGATGCCGTTACCGCCAACCAGGCCTGTTCCACGTCGACGCGGATCTGCAACCGCAGCGCGTCCCCTTGCGCCGCGATGCTACTCAGAGTGCCCTCGGCTTCCCGGACTTGCCCGTCCGTGAGCCCCCCTTGCAAGAGGGGCCAGCCCAGCGTGAGTCCCACGTACCAGTTCGGTACGAGATGATCGAGCGCGGTGCCGGTCTCGGAGGCACCCGCGGCGGCGCCCAGCGCCGGGCCGTAGCCGCCCCTCAGAGCACGGACGGTCAGGGTTTGCGCGCGCTCCTGCTGATCCAGGACCGCGATCTCGGGTCGGGCGCGAATCGCCTCGCTGACCAGACGATCCGAGGAATCGTCCTCGCCCGACACCGGGGGCATCTGAACATCCTTCAATTCGAACTGTGAATCCCGCGAATCGGAGGCTACCCC
Source organism: Myxococcales bacterium (assembly GCA_003161835.1). Lineage (GTDB taxonomy): Bacteria > Myxococcota_A > Polyangia > Fen-1088 > Fen-1088 > FEN-1088. The sequence goes on from PMNO01000583.1 coordinate 2,979, forward strand.
CATCGTCTGAGCCAGGACCGTCATCGCCAGGGCGTGATTGTTGTTCGCGTTCACTTGTTGAACTTTCGCGTTTGCGAGATCAGTCCGGACGCGCGCCAGATCGATATCCGGTCGCATGCCCGCCTGCACGAACGCTTGCGTTTGCTGCAGGTGCTTGGCCTGGTTGTGCACAGACTCGTCGGCGACGGCCAGCAGATCTTTGGCGGCCAGTGCCTGGAAGTACGCGCGGCGCACGTTCAACAGCGTTTGCGCGCGAATGGCCCGCTCGCTGGCCGCAGCGGCGTCGCGGCTGGCGTCGGCGGCGCGCCATCGTCCGCTCGCCTGACCGAAGTCGTAGATCAGCTGAGAGGCCGTGGCGCCGACGTTGAAGTAGTTGTACGTGGTCGAATTCCACGTCGCCGCGGCCGCCGTGGTGGGCAGGCTGCCCGGCCGCGGGGCGAAATTTCCGGTCGTTCTCTGATACGTGCCGGCGACGATGATTTGCGGCAGGAGACCCGCGCGCGTTTGTTCGACCCGCCCCTCCGCGGCCTGGCGCTGGCCCCGCGCCTGGGCAATGGTTGGTTGGTGTCCGAGGGCCATGGCCTCGGCGTCGGCCAGCGCCAGCGGGCGCGCGCTCGAATGCGAGCCCGCGCCAACGTCCGGCTCGGCGGCGTGCGCGCCTCGAGGGGCCGCCGTCGCCAGGGCATGGAGCAACAGCACCCAAGC
>PMNO01000583.1:3720-4982 GCA_003161835.1 Myxococcales bacterium
CGGAGATCCCGTGCTCACCAGTCGCCCCATCCGCCATCGCCTGCTGATCGTCGCCGCGCTGAGCGTGTTCACGGCGGCGCTTTCGGGCGTGGCGCTCTATCGCGCGATCGCCGCCACGACCACCCAGCGCATCGAGAGAGCGCGCGAGGCGATCTCCGAGGAACTGGGCCGCTTGCGATCAGCGGAGGCGGGCGTTCCCGATGCTTCCTCCTTCGTGCCGTCGGTTGTCGGCATGCGGGGCGGCAGGGCGGCGTCGGCCTCGGAAATCGTGGGCGCGATTCCGGCCCTCTGGCGTCCCGACGTCGAAGTTGCGGCCCGCCGCGCCGCCAGTGAAGGTCGCCCGACGGAGGTGGAGGCTGCCCTGTCCGCGGGACACCTGGTTGCCCGCATCGTTCCCGTGGGGACGATACCGTCGAACGGCCGGCTGGCGTGGGCCGCGATGCTGGTCAGGCCGTCGCCCACGTTGCAGAGCTGGCGCGCGTTGGTGGTGGCGTTGACGCTGTCGGCGTTGCTGTTGGTCGTCGCCGCCGCCTCGGCGCTCATCAGCGTCAAGCGCGGGGCCAGCGCCTTGCGGGCCGCCATCACCGCGCTGGCGAAAGATCTCTCGGCGCCCATTCCGCGGACGTCCGTTCGCGAGTTTGGCGACATCGCCGACGGCATCGCGAGCCTGGCCGGCCATCTCGCCGACGCGCGCCGGATTCAAGAACGCCTCGGGCAGGACCTGGCGCGCCAGGAACGCTTGGTCGCCCTGGGACGGGTGGTGGCCGGCGTGGCCCACGAGGTGCGCAATCCCCTGGCGTCGATCAAACTGAGGCTGGATCTGGCCATGGCCGACACCGATTCACTTCCGTCGGGTCTTCGGACCGCCATCGCGCATGCCTCGTCGGAGATCATGCGCCTCGATCGATTGGTCGCCGATCTCCTCATTGTGTCGGGGAGGCCGCTCGGTCCGCGGCAGGTTGTCGCGGCGGGCGCGCTCTTGCGCGCGCGCATGGAAACCCTCGGGCCTTGGGCGGCGCAAAAAGGCGTCCGCCTGCACGCTCGCGGCGACGGCAACGCCCTGGCCGACGCGGACGGATTGGCGCGCGCGATGGACAACCTGATTCACAATGCCGTCGACGCGTCCAGCCCCGGAACAATCGTCGAAGGCGTGGTCGACTGTCTCCATCAAGGCTTGCGCATCCGGGTGGAGGATCGCGGATCGGGCGTTCCCTCCGGGCGCGCGGGCGAGCTGTTCGAACCCTTCTTCACCACCAAGGAAG
>PMNO01000578.1 GCA_003161835.1 Myxococcales bacterium
CCACGAATTCGCGGCTTCAACCGACTGACCGTATCATCGCCCCAGAGTCTGTCGTCCATGCCCCGCACCGCAGCCACGTCGGCCACGAAATCCTCCACGCGACGGCGACCGGCCGCTGCTGACTCCGACGCGGGGCCCGACTTCGCCACCTTGCCCACGGAGGCGCGTCATCCCCTGACCGGGGACATGGACAGCTGGCGGCCCGAGGAAGTGGTCAAGTTGATGCTGGACGAGGAGATCGCGGGCGTGCGCGCGGCACGAGCCCGGGCGGCGCAGATCGGGCGCGCGGCGCAATTGTGCGCCGATCGCCTCGCGGCGGGCGGACGACTGGTGTACGTCGGAGCGGGAACGTCCGGGCGGCTCGGAAGCCTCGACGCCGCCGAGTGTGTTCCCACGTTCGGTGTGCCCCCCTCGCGCGTCGCGGCCGTCATCGCGGGCGGACCGTCCGCGTTGACCCGCGCCGTCGAGGGCGCCGAGGACAACGCCCGTGACGCAGAGGCGCGCCTGCGCCGCATCGCCGTCGGTCCCAGCGACGCCGTCTGCTGCATCGCCGCGTCGGGAGTCACGCGATTCGTGCACAGCGCCCTGGAATACGCGCGCTTTCGGCGTGCGGCCACCATCTTCGTGACGTGCGGATCACCGCAGAACGCCGACGAGCTGGCCGATATCGTGATTGACGTCCAGACCGGGCCCGAGGTCATCGCGGGATCGACGCGCCTGAAGGCAGGCACGGCGACCAAGGTGGTCTTGAATGCCATCTCGACCACGGCCTTCGTACTCTTGGGAAAAACTTACGCCGGATTGATGGTCGACGTCCGCCCCACCAACGCCAAGCTTTGGGCCCGCGCGGTCCGCATCGTGCACCTGCTGACGGGCCTGGACGATGGCGAGGCGCGCGCCTTGATCGAGAAAGCCGGGGGTCGAGCCAAGGTGGCCATCGTCATGCACCACGCCCGGGTGGGGGCGGCGCGCGCGCGCGAGCTGTTGATCGAGCACAAAGGCGCCCTGCGCGCGATCATCGGCGACATCTCTCCGACCGGGAAGGCGCTGCCGTGAACAGCGCCGCGGGCACCGATCCGCTCTGGCACCTCATTCAGCTCCGATCCCTGCCGTCGCGCCTGGTGATTGGCCTTCTGTCGGGCACCAGCGCAGACGGAACCGACGCGGCGCTTTGTGAAATCTTCGGCGCAGGCGAGACCACACGCGTCCAGATGCGCGGCTTCGTGACCGCCCCTTTTTCGCGTGAGCTGCGTGAGCGCATATTCGCCATATCCGAAGCCCGGGTCACCGAACTGTGCGATCTGGATGTGCTCCTCGGGGAGGCATTCGCCGACGCGGCCCGCGCTGTCGCCGCCGCGGCGGGATTGACCTTGACCGACGTTCATCTGATTGGCTCGCATGGACAGACCGCCGTTCACCATCCGCGTTCGGCGGGGCAACTGGGCGCGACGATGCAGATCGGCGAAGCGGCGGTGATCGCGGAGCGGACCGGGCTACCCGTGATCTCCGATTTTCGCGTGCGCGACGTCGCCGCCGGCGGCGAGGGCGCCCCGCTGGTGCCGCTCGTTGACTACCTCTTGTGCCGCAAGGCGGGAACCCGTCGGGCGCTGCAGAATATCGGCGGCATCGCGAACGTCACGCTGGTGGGCGACACGCTGGACAGCGTGGTCGCATTCGACAACGGGCCGGGGAATATGGCCCTGGACGCGGTGGCCCGGGCCGCATCGGACGGGCTCGAACCGTTCGATCGAGACGGCGCGCGCGCTGCCCGGGGGCGCGTCGACGGCACGTTGCTCGCGGAATTGCACGGGCACCCATACCTGGCGAGGCCGCTGCCCAAATCGACCGGGCGCGAGCTGTTCGGGAAGGACTTCGCCTATCCGTTGTTGGGGCGCTACGAGAACCGCCTGGACGATCTGTTGGCCACCTTGACCCGGTTCACGGCCGAGGCGATCGCCCGCAGCTATCGAGAGCTGCTGCCCGCCCTGCCGGACGAGGTCTACGTGTCGGGCGGCGGCGCCCTGAATGCGACCCTCATGGAGCACCTGGCGCGGCTGCTGGCGCCGATTCCAGTGTTGACGTCATCCGCACTGGGGATCGATCCCAAAACCAAGGAGGCCATCGCCTTCGCGGTGCTGGCGAACGAAACGCTGTTTGGTCACCCCGGCAACGTGCCAGCGGCTACCGGCGCGGTGGGACCACGGGTGCTGGGTAAGATGACGTTCTGAGACAACCTCGTGGGGAATCTCTGGTGGCGAAACATGGACATTAAAACGAAGACTCCATCGAAATTCATTCGTGTCGCGGCGTGGACATGCTTGTCGCTGTCGCAGCTCACGTGCAATGGCGACACCACCCAGGTCGTGTGCCTGACCGATCTCAACACCTCGGACGCCGGCAAGAAGGTTCAGGGGTTCATCGATACGTCGAACGCGCTGATCGTCGCCGCCGGCGAGATCGACAGCGGCATGTTGAACGTCTGCAAAGCGATGGCGCACGATCTCGGAATCCCGGCCGCGGACCTGGAGCCGGCGGCCGCCAACCCCAATTCCCCGGGCGCGGCGACGGACGCGGCCTGCCGGAGGGTGCGGGCGGAAATCGACAAGATCGTGAAGGCCGATCTGGTTGCGAACGCGAGTCTGGCGATTGTGTATACGCCGTCGATCTGCACCATCGACGCCGGAGCCCGGCTGCGGTGCGAACAGCAGTGTGATCCCGTCACCCTGACGGTGACCCGCCTTGAATGCACCCCCGGGCACGCGTACGGGCAGTGCATGGCCAGTTGCATGGGCCGGTGCACCGGCAGTTGCAATGGCGCCTGCCGGGGAAGCTGTTCGGGGACCTGCGCGGGCACCTGCACGGGCACCTGCAACGGGGCTTGCGCCGGAACGTGCACGGCGAAAAATGCTGATGGCTCTTGCTACGGAGCCTGTGCGGGGACCTGCAACGGAACTTGCGCAGGAAGCTGCGAGGGCACTTGCAGCGCCAGTTGCAGCGGAACCTGCGGCGCCAGTTGTGTCGGCTCCTGCGAAGGCGACTGCGCCGTATGGGTCGAACCCCCGCGCTGCACCAAGGTCCAGGAAGTCACGATGATTGAAGAATGTAAGACCAACTGCGACGCACGCGCCCACTTCGAAGCCACGTGCACGGCACCTGCCCTGACGGTGTCCTACGGGTATGCCGCCACAACGGCGCAAAAAGCCGGGCTGGACCTTTTGGTCTTGGCCCTGCGGAACAACTATGCGGAGATGCTGCGCCTGGGCGCGCGGGCAAGCCTGGTGGTCGCGGACGCCGCCGGTGGCTACAGGACCGCCCTACAGGGGGTGGGGACCACAGCGCAGCAGGTTGGGCTGGGCGCGGCCGCTTGCGTGGCCGACGCCATCACGCGGGTGGGCGGCGCGGCTTCCAAGGTCCAGATCAGCGTCAACGTGAGCATCACCGTCAGCGCGAGCGTGTCGGCGATGGGCGGCGTCGCCGCCGCGCCCTAGGGTTTGCAGGTCAATACGAGCCCGGTCGAATCGACCCAGGTGGGAACCGGCCGGCCCCCGTTGGTGGCAAACATGGCATCGTGGTGTTTCGTCGAAGCGTCCTTGGGCGTCGTCCCCGCGCCGTCGTCGAAGGGATAGTAGGCCACCAAACCTGGCTCGTCGCCCTTCAAGATGAGCTTGTAGTTGTCGGCGATCTCCTGGGCGGTCCGACCGACATTCCAGATGCGTAGCTCGTCTATCTTGCCCGTGAAGCCGTTACCCGTGTCCGTGCTGGCGTCCTGTCCGCTGCCGATGGACACCACGGTCTTCATCGTCAGGAGAGCTCCGGTTTGCTTGGCGGCGGTGATCGGCTGGGCGACGCCATTCACCGTGAACACGAAATTCACGTTCGCTTGCCCTCCAATTCCCGCCGGGTCATACGCGTAGGCCAGGTGAAGCCAGCCCGTCCTGGAAGGCGCGGGAGTGATGGCCACGTTGTTGTCGCCAGAACAGGTGCCACCCGAGCTGAACGTGAACGGATCGAACTGTGCCGGAGTGCCGGTCCCGGTGTCGCCACCGTCTACACCGAACGCGTTGCACCGCCCCACCCCGCCGTACTCCACGATGCTGTGTCCGGCCTTCCAGCTCTCGTTGCCCTCCATGTACAGCCACATCTCGATCGTGCGGGCCGTATTGCCAATCGGCAGATCGGCGCCCAAGTCCGCGAGGACCTGCATGCTCGTCGTCTTCGCGCCGGCGAGGTCATCTTGAAAATGCAACGACTTGCCCGCGCCGGCGCAGGCCACCATCCCAGCCCCGTCGGTGCTCGCATCCTGGTCGCCGGATCGCCCCCCGCCAGCGGCACCACCGGCACTGTTTCCCGAACTGCCGCCCGCTGCGCCCGAGGATCCCGGATTGCCCCCCGCACCCCCCTGACCCGCGCCACCCCCTCCGGTTCCCGACGTGCCGCCCGAAGCCGCTGGAGCACCACCCGTCGCGGGCGAACCACCCGAACCGGCCGCGCTCGCGCCCCCCGTCCCGGCGCCACCCGTCCCGGTGTTTCCTCCCGTGCCGATCATGCCTCCGCTGCCGTTACCGTGTCCCCCCGATCCGGCCGTGCTTGGCTTGGATCCCGAGTTGCTGCTGCAACTTGCCAGGGCGGAAATCACCAGCAGCCGGCCCAGAAGACCAAGCGTACGCCCCGCGCCCTGCCAGTCGCTCTTCGAACTAGACCTGTCGATCATCGATACACACCTCGTTCGCGGCGGTACGACCATGACCGCTCGCGTTTTGTGGGGCCCGCGCATGGTTTCTGCGGGACCGGTTCCTTTGGTCAGATTCCTGCGGATCCTCGTGGCGCACAGGGTCGCGCGCAGCTCGTTCCTTCATGCTCCGAGCATGTCCGTGACGCGAAATGTTACCGTTACCTTCTATCGTTTTCGGAGCACGTTCGGAGCATGCGCGGCGAGTCCCACCCGCGCCAACGCCCCTTCGGAACAGGGTTGCGTTGACCGCTGAGCCATGAAATGTTAACGATATCGTCTAACAGCGTCAAGGCCAGGGCAGTCTAGGACCGATTCCCATTGAACGCCACAGTTCGCGACGTTGCAAAGAAGTCCGGCGTCTCCGCCATGACAGTCTCGCGCGTGATAAACGGCGGCGCGGGGGTCCGTCCCGAGACCCGGCTCCGCGTGGAGCACGCNNTGCGAGCTGGACTTCGTCCCCAATGGGGTGGCCCGCGGCTTGACGTCCAACAAGACCGGCGCTCTGGGGATGATAGTCCCCGACATCGTCAACCCCTTCTTCGCGATAGCGGTACGGGGCGCCGAAACGGTGGCGCGGCGCGCGGGTTTTCGGCTGCTGCTCTGCAACAGCGAGGGTGACCTGGCCCTCGAGCGCCAATACGTCGAGGACATGATCTCGCACCGCATCGAGGGTCTCCTGATAGCGCCGGTTGGTGATCGTTCGAAGGCCAACCTCCTGCCGCTCGTGCGCCGGGAGTTCCCCTTCGTCCTCATCGATCGTTCCGTGGCCGGGCTCGACTGCGATCTGGTGCAGGGCGACAGCATCTCCGGAGCGCGGAAGCTGGTGAGCCATCTCATCGCGCTCGGTCACCGGCGCGTCGCGGTGGTCATCGAACCCGACAACGTGTCGACGGCGCGCGATCGATTGCAAGGCTATCGCGAGGCGCTGGACGCCGCGGGTCTGCGGATGGTCCCCGACCTCATCGTCCGGACTTCGGCGGATCGCGCGGGAGGCTATCAGGCCATGCAGCGGATCCTGGACCTGGATCCCTTGCCGACGGCGGTCTTCGCGGTCAACAACATGACCGCGCTGGGCGGCATGCAGGCGATTCGCGAGCGCCAGTTGATGGTCCCGCGCGATGTCGCCCTGGTCTGCTTCGACGACGTCGAGCATCTGGCCGTCCTGTCCCCGTTCTTGACCGTGCTGAACCAGCCCACCGAGACCTTCGGGACCGTCGCATCTCAACTCCTGCTGGATCGGATCGCGGGGAAAGCGGGTGAACAGTTCCGCCGTGTGGTACTGCAGGGCGATCTGCTGGTGCGCGAATCCTGCGGCGCCAAAGCGCACTCCCCACTTTCCGTGGCCGCCGAACCCTAAAAACAACCAACACAGGACCTCATGACCCGCTCATTCGCGAAGGATCGTTACGATCGCATGCACTACCGACGTTGTGGCAAAAGCGGCCTCCTGCTTCCCGCCGTATCCTTGGGCGCCTGGGAAACCTACGGCGGCACCCGCGACGGAGATGTCGCCCGGGAATGCATGTTCCGCGCGTTCGACCTCGGGATCACGCACTTCGATCTCGCCAACAACTACGGCACCCCGGCCGGCAACGCCGAAGTGGTATGCGGAAAGATCCTCAAGGATATGCCGCGCGACGAGGTGATCGTCTCCAGCAAGGCCGGCTATCGCATGTGGCCCGGGCCCTACGGCGAATGGGGATCGCGCAAGTACATCATCGCGAGCTGCGATCAATCCCTCCGGCGCACCGGCCTCGAGTACTTCGATATCTTCTACTCGCACCGCTTCGATCCGAATACGCCCCTCGAAGAAACGATGGGCGCGCTCGACACCCTGGTGAAGCAGGGAAAGGCACTGTACATCGGCGTGTCCAGCTACACGGGCGTGCAGTTCGAGGCAGCCCAGCAGGTCGTCCTGCGCGAACACCTGGCCCCCATCCTGATTCACCAGCCCTACTACAACATGCTCGGACGAACGATCGAGGCGGATCTGCTGCCGCACACCGATCGTGCGGGTGTGGGCGTGATCGCGTTCTGTCCGCTGGCGTCGGGGCTCCTATCGGGAAGCAAGTACCTGGATGGGGCGGTGCCGGCCGACAGCCGCCCTGCCCGCGAGTGGGCTTCGGCCTGGGTCGCCTCGAAATCGCCCGCGGAAACCAAACGGATCCTGACCGGCCTCAATACCATCGCCCACGATCGGGGGCAGTCGCTGGCTCAGATGGCGGTGGCGTGGGTGCTGCGCCACAAGGGGATGGTTTCCGCGGTGATGGGCGCGTCGCGCCCCGAGCAGATCGAGCAAAACGTGGCCGCGCTGGCGAAGTTGGACTTCACCGCCGACGAATTGGCCCGCATCGACGCCCTGACGGGGGCTTGAGCGTGGTTTTTGGCTCCCCGTCAGCGGGCGGTGAATCCGCCGTCGATCAGCAGGGTCGCGCCGGTCACCAGCGCCGCGGCGGGCGAGGCCAGAAACACCACCGCTCCCGATACGTCGGTCGGATCGCCGACCCGTCCCAGGGGGATCTTGGC
>PMNO01000603.1 GCA_003161835.1 Myxococcales bacterium
GCGGACGTGCGTCAATTGACAGGCCACATCCACCTGCCTATCGTCCGCCGACCTTGTCGTTGCCCCATTCGAGTTCGCGTCCGGGACTCCGCGCCCGATCACCCCGCACGTCGGGATTGAACCAGCGGGTGAGCTCGTATCGGTTGCCGCCCGACGTGGCCGTCCGGGTGCGCTCGGGTCATCCCTGGGTGTTTCGCGACGCGCTCGGGGCGCGTGAGGTCGTCGAGCCGACGGGCGCCATCGTGGAGTTGTCGTCGGGAAATCGCGAATTCGTGGCTCGCGGGTTTGTGGATCGCGACCATCCGGTCGCCGTGCGTGTTCTCACCCGGGATCCGTCGGAGCGGGTCACGCCCGGAGCCGGGACGATTGCCGCCCGATTTACCCGCGCGGTCCAAATTCGATGGCTGCTCCTCGGTCCGTCTCGGGGGGGTTCCGTGCGCCTGTTCGCCGGCGACAGCGAAGGCCTCCCCGGCGTCACCGTGGATCGGCACGGGGATTTCGTGGTGGTGCAGTGGCTCACCGCGGGGGCCGTACCCTGGCGCGATGAGCTTCTGGATGCCATCGATGCCGCGGTTCAGCCGCGTGGGATCTACGAACAGCGTCGGTTTCGGCCGCTCGGAGGGCAGTCGCCGCCCGAAGCCGCGGTCCGCGCGCGGGGTGACGAGGCCCCCCTCGAGTTGGTCGTCGAAGAAGCCGGGTGTCGGTTCGGCATCGACGTGACCGCGCCCCTGGGGGTGGGTTTGTTTCCCGATCTCCGCCTCGGGCGGGCGGCCGTGGCCGCGCGGTCCGCCAACCGTCGCGTGTTGAACCTGTTCTCCTACACGGGTGCCTTTTCGGTGGCGGCGGCGAAGGCCGGGGCCTCCGAGATAGTGGCCGTCGACCTGGCGGCCAAGGCGCACGCGCGCGCGCGGCGCAACTTCGAATTGTCCGGGCTCGATCCTCAAAAGATGGAAGGCATCGCGGGCGACACCCTGAAGACCATCGAGCGGTTCATCGAGCGGGGCCGCCGTTTCGATTTGGTGATTTGTGATCCGCCTTCGTTTTCCCAGGGGCCGGCGGGAAGTTTCTCGGTCGCCAAGGACCTGGCGCGCCTGGCGTCCGCGGCGGTCGGCATTCTGGATCCGGGCGGCCTGCTGGCTTTCGCCACGAACTCGGCGAAACTGACCACGGTGGACCTGGACCGGGCGATCGCCGAGGGCGCCTTCGCCCGGCGGGCAGAGATGCGCATCATCGAGCGCGTGGGCCTGCCCCCGGATTACCCCGTGTCGCCCGGCTTTCCCGAGGGCAACTATCTCAAGTTTGCGATCGCCTTGAAGGTGTGACCTCCGGCGATCAACTGCCGAATCCAAGCTTGCGTGGACGCAGGCGCGTTCGCGTCAGCGGCGGTCCGCGCGCGCGTTGTTGCGCTTCTTCACCTCGGCCAGATACTGGCGAATGGTTCCCTCGACATCTTCGTTGAATCTGACCCTGCCGCTGGCGACTTCCCGGAGGGCGGTCACGGCGGGCTTGTTGTCGCAGCGAACCAAGGCGCGTACGCCAGTAGCAATTTGGCGGGCCCGTTCGGCGCCCAATACGACCAGGGCGAAGCGGTTGTCCACCTTTTCCAGACAGTCTTCAACGGTCACGCGTGCCACGCCAGCCTCCTTGGTTGAGTTTCGCGGGGGTGATTTCATAGCCGGCGAAAGGGCGACCGTCAAAACGGTCTACGGTTGAAATCACCGACATCAACACCTAAGCTGAAGCGATAGCCTACCGTGCCCCCTCCCAGGGAGGATGGGGCCGGGAGAAAGCCGGACATGCCGCCGATTACCGTCAACTGGAGCGATCTCGAGATTGCCTTCGAGCGCAATTCCCCCGATCAAGACAGCTTCTTGGACCTGGAGAATGGCGATCTCCTTTCGATAGTCGATGGCGAGCCCGACGCAGCCACACGGCGCGCCAAGGTAGCTGCCAATGCCACCCGATACCTGCGCGTGGATCCGGCGTCCTCCCGAGAACAGTACCGGTGGATGGAACGGTTTGTGTCATCGGTGGCCGATCTGCCCTTGCGCGAACGATTGCTGATCGCAATCGATGGCAAAGGCGCCTTCCGCCGATTCAAGGATGTCCTGCTCGCGTTTCCAGCCGAGCGGGAGCGGTGGTTCGTGTACCGGTCCGAGGTTCTGCATTTTCACATTCAGACGTGGGTCGAGCACACGAAGATCGAGGTTGCGAATCCGCCTCCGTGGGGAAGGGTGGAGCAACCCGAGGAACCCGCCGAAATCATTCACGCGGTTCCTTCGGGCGAGGCCCCGGGCGAAATCTTGCGGCGTCAAGCACGCGAACTTCTCGACGAAATTCCGGCCGCCGAAATGCCATCCGCGCTGGCCTTTCTCGAATTCCTGCGCGATCGCGGTCCGAGTACGCCCCTGCAGTCGGCGGCGGAGCGACGTCCGAGGGAGATCACCGCGGATGACCTCGCCGACGATTCTTTGCTGGGCGAGGTTGCCAGCGGCGAGGGCTGATCGTCCGGCACGGGCGACGAGCCCGCGCCGCCGGTGTCAGCTTTTCGCGACCGCCCGCTGACTCGTGTCCGCGAGCGCCGATTCGACGGGTGGGACCCAGATCCATCCGTCACGGTGTGGCGCCTGACTGGTCGAGTCGCGTTCCACCCATCCGTC
>PMNO01000064.1:0-139 GCA_003161835.1 Myxococcales bacterium
TGCTGCCAGCTTGGCCCGCCCTGCTCGCGGTTGTGATCGGAAGCGCGTACGAAGGTGGCACCGCCGTGGCCGCACCCCTACGAACGGGGCTCGACGGGGGGGGACACCTGTCCGGAAATCACCGGCACCCGGGGCCAGA
>PMNO01000064.1:232-2751 GCA_003161835.1 Myxococcales bacterium
GGGCCCGCACGCCGGGGGCCCCTTTTCCGCTCGTCATCGAGAGCCTTGCCGCACCGACGGTGAATTCGTGAAGCAGGTGGGTCCCCGCCTCAAGCTGGGTGGCGATGAGTTTCGCTTCGCCGGGACGAACAACTACTACCTGCCGTACAAGTCGGAATTCATGGTCGACGACGTGCTCGGNNGGCAATCAGGATGGCTCGAATTCGACCGACAAGAAAGCGGATGGAGTCGTGTACTTCCACTACTTCGACGGAGCGAAGCCCGCATTCAATGATGGGCCCGACGGTCTTCAACACCTCGACTACGTGCTCAAGCGCGCCGGCGAGCTGGGCTTGCGGGTGGTCCTTCCGCTCACCAACAACTGGCGCGAGTTCGGCGGCATGGACCAGTACGTCCGGTGGGCGAACGGTCAATTTCACGACCAGTTTTATTCCGACCCGACCATCCGTCACTGGTTCAAGGAATGGATCGCGCACGTGCTTCTTCACCGGAACTTCTACACCGGGGTTCGCTACAAGGATGATCCCGCGATCATGACCATCGAGCTCGGCAACGAGCCGCGGTGCAAGGGGGACGGGGTGTACCCCCAATCGCCCGACTGCAACGCGGACATGCTGACGGCCTGGGCCGATGAGATGTCGACCTTCATCAAGCGCATCGATCGCAACCACCTGATCTCCGTCGGCGATGAGGGCTTCTATTGCGAGGTCGGTGCCCGTGACTGGACCGACCTGTGCACGGAGGGGGTGGACACGATCGCCCTCGCCAGCCTGCGCAACATCGACGTGATGTCGTTTCACCTCTATCCCGACTACTGGGGATTCGATTCCGCCTGGGGCACGGAGTGGATCAACCGACACTTCGCCGATGCCCTGGCCATCCGAAAGCCCGCCATGCTGGGCGAATACGGCCTACTGGAAAAGCAGAGCAGGAACCGGGTCTACCAAGAATGGACGGATGCCACTCTCGACGTGGGCGGCGCCGGCGCGCTGTATTGGCTGCTGCCGGGTCTGCAAGATGATCACACGCCGTATCCAGACTATGACGGCTTCAGCGTATATTGCCCGGGCGGGGTGTGCGAGACGCTGGGGCGGTTCGCGACCATGATGACCGCCAACCGGCGCCTGCCCTTCGGCCCGGCGCCCGATGACGATTTCGCTCGCACCATCTCGGTCACTCCCGTGACGTTGCCCATCCTGGCCAATGATGTCACCTACGATGGAGCGGTGCTGGATGCCGGAACGATAGATCTCGATCCCGCGACGCCCGGATATCAGACGACGTTCCCCGTCACGGGTGGGACGTATCAGAGCAATCTGGACGGCACGGTGACCTTCGTGGCCACGCCCGGTTTCGTTGGAAACGCGGTGGGGAGCTACCTGGTGTGGGACTCCGCCGGCCGCGTTTCAAGTCCGGCCACGATGACGGTGACGGTCGACCCCGATCCCAATTCGTCGCGCTTGTTGTTTTCGTTCGAGGACGGCGCCGATGGCTGGCTGCCGCTCAACAATGCGGCTGACGGTACCACCGAACAAAGTGCAGACTACGCGAGCCTCGGGAACTTCAGCCTGAAGGTTTCGCCCACCCGCGACGACTGGTTCGGTGCGGCCTACGCAAGCCCGGTCGACCTGAGCGGGAAGACGCGCGTGAGCTGGGAGGTGCGCACCACCAGCTCCGGCACATCCCAGGAATTGGTGCTTCAGACCGGGGCCGGGTGGGACTGGTGCCAGGCGGGCACTTTCGAATGGGTCAACGCCGATACGACCAAGACCATGGCGATCGACTTGACCACCATCGTCTGCAACACCGGGGCTGTCGACCTGAGCCAGGTCCACGCGCTTTACGTCTATCTCGGGAACGGGGGCACGGGCCCCATCTATCTCGACAACGTTCGCGCCGATTGACGCTGCCCTCCCCCGGCGCAGCGGGACGGTCGTCGTGTTCGAAGGGCGCTCCTCAGGGATGAACGGCGTAGTACGCGCCGAACACGCCTGCGACATCCATGACGGCCGGGCCCGTTGTGGCCGAAGAATTGGGCGCGTACTGGGGGCCGCCGCCGTTGTTTATGAAATCACTACACTGCGGCACTTGCCAATGAGGGGTCGCGAAGACCAGGCCCGGGTACTTGGCGGGCATCGCGTCGATGGCCGCGTAGCCGTAGTCGGGAATCATGGTCTCTGACTTCTCGGGTCCGTTGCCCGGGCACGGCAAGTTGCCGGGAGTGCTGGTGGAGGGCGAAATCTCGATCCGCTTCACCATCGGCCACTTCGTGCGGATGTTCTTGATGATGCCGTCAAAGTCCGCCTCCCACTGCGCCGCTGTGTTCTCCGTCCACTGGGTGGCCATGAAGATCACGCGATCGGGAGCCGCGGCATTCTGCGCGCACGGGTGGCTCACCGCCGTATTCCAGCCAGAATGTCCCGGCATGGCCCATATATTCGTGAAGTGACCGGCGAGCCAGATCAGCTCCCACCGCGTCGCGACGATCCCGGGATACGTCAAGAAGCCGCCGTTGAAGA
>PMNO01000056.1:0-2005 GCA_003161835.1 Myxococcales bacterium
GGCGCGCTCAAGGACGGCGATCAGGTCACCGGCAACCGCACGCGCGTGAAGGTGGTCAAGAACAAGCTCGCCGCTCCCTTCCGCGAGACCGAGTTCGACATTTCCTATGGCCAGGGGATCTCGCGCGCAGGTGAGGTGATCGATCTCGGCGTCGAGGTGGGCATCCTGGAGAAGAGCGGTGCCTGGATCGGGTACGGTGGCGAGCGACTGGGGAACGGGCGCGAGGCGGCCCGGCAGTACCTGATCGAGCACCAGGAGGTGCTCAAGGAGATCCGGGGCAAGCTGCTCGCCCACGCCGGGATCGGCGCGGGGCCGGCGGCCCTGGCGGCCATCGCCCCGATCGCGTCAGTTGCGGCAAAGCCCGCGCCCGTGCCGGCCGCCGCCCCTGCCGCTGCGGAGGAGCGCCGCCCGGCGGCGCGAAAGGTCGCGTAGCCATGCGCATCGAGACGCGCGCGGCCCACCCGCTACGGAATGCCCTGCGCGCGCAAGATGATCGCGGCAACGAAGCACCGCAGGCCGTCGGCCGACGGCTGGGGAACCGAAACGAAGTCGGTTTGGCCCCGCATGCTGAGCTTGCAATCGGCCGCGGCGGGCGCGCCGTAGGTGAGCGTGGTGTTGGTGAAGACCACCTCCGATACCGGGGCGGAGGAATACTCCTCGACGTCGAAATAGGCCGAGTTTTGCGCCTGCCCCATCATGTCCTTGCTGAAGCTCACGGACATTCCCGTCTGCGGATCGGTCACGATCTGGTCCCAGACGGTTCCCGTGAGTCGCATGTCGATGTCCAGCACGTCCCCGACGTTCACCGACATCACCGCGCCACCCGCACAGCCGGTGTACCCCTGGAGCTTGCCGAAGGTGTTGACGTACTGGGCGGAGATCCACCAGGTGGAGTACGCCTTGGGCTGCGTTCCCGGGGCACAGGAGCGCCCCCACGTCAGTACCGGCTGCAGGACTCCGTTGTCGATGGGCAGAAGGTTCGCCCCGCCCGGCTGCAATCCCGGCCACAGAAACAGGGTCCCGGACGCCGCCGGCTTCGGCGGAACGGTGAGCGTGGTCTGCAGGCGAACAATCTGATTTTGCGGGTTTGCTGCCAGCCGCACCAGCCCGTAGCCGCTGACTCGACCTCCGGGCGCCGCCATTCCCGCCCCTGCGCTCCCCGAAAAACCCGCAGTGCCGGCCGATGACCCGGCGCGCCCGCCAGCGCCTCCGCTGTTCGCGGCGCCCGAGGCGCCACCGCCCCCGCCGCCGAAAGCTGAGCTCCCGCCCGCAGCACCCCCGCTCGCGAAGGAGCCTCCTGCGCGCGCGGCACCCGCCTGGCCACCGGGCGCGCCCCCCGTGCTCGTCTCGAAGGTCGGCGCCCCGCCGGTGCCGTCAGGTGCCGACGTCGCCGTCGACGTCGCGCCAGGCCCACAGCCGCCCAGCAAGAACACGGCGGGAACGAGCAAGGAACGCGGTATGAACCGCACGGCACCCTTTGGATGGAAGAGATCGCTCACGTCTCACCTCCTCGGTACTTGACCATGTGTTCCGAAGGGGCTTCGGAGGCTCAGAGGTTCTTTTCGCCAGCCCATCGAACGCGAACGGGCGCGATTGGGGTCCAAGGCGGCCGGGATACGGCGCACATTTTGGCGTTATTTCAGGCACTTGAAGAATTATCGTCAGGCGCGTCGAGCGCGGCGCGGTCCGTTCGTCGTATCAACGGGATCCGGCCGAATCGCCGGCCCGACTACTCCTTCAAATGCCACCCCAAGCCCGCGAGGATGAAAACCATGCGCTTCATGATCATGCACAAGAACGACCCCCACACCGAGGCGGGGCAGCCGCCCCCGATGGAGCTCGTCGAGAAGATGGGCCAGTTCATCGGCGCGCACGCGCAGGCCGGCCGCTTCGTAGACGGCGCGGGCCTGGGCGCGAGCAAGACGCGCACCCGGCTCACCTTCCGCGACGGTACGTGCACGGTGAAACACGGCCCATACCGCGGCGAGCACGAGCTGCCCGCGGC
>PMNO01000056.1:2026-2913 GCA_003161835.1 Myxococcales bacterium
TGCGGACCGAGATGACCAAGGCCGGCGTGCTCGTGAGCGCGATCCAGCTGCAACCGAGCGCGAAGGCCAAGCGCTTGCTGTTCACCAACAACGATCTGCGGGTGCTCGACGGACCGTTCTCGGAATCCAAGGAGCTCATCGGTGGGTTCGCGGTGCTGGAGCTGTCGGGGATGGACGAGGCGATCGCCCTTTGTCGGGACTACGCGGCGATCCTCGGCGGGACCCTCGAGATCGATGTCCGGCCGCTCTCNNATGGCGGACCAGCAAATCTTCAGGGGGACGGCCGCCTCGTCGGGGATCGCTCAGGGCCTGGCGTACGTCCTCACCTTCGCCGACCGGGGCGCCGCGGTCCCCTGCCGCAGCCTCGAGCCCGGCGAGGTGGACGGCGAGATCGCGCGGCTCGAGACGGCGGTCGCCCAGGCCGAGCACGATCTGCTGGCGCTCAGCAAGGACGTGGCCGCCCGGGTGGGAACCGACGAGGCCGAGGTCTTTGCCGCCCAGGCCCTGGTCGCGCGGGACCACGTATTCCTCGGGCAGGTGATCAGCATGGTTCGTGACCGTCGGCTGAACGTGGAGGCCGCCCTCACGGAGGTGGTGGAGAAGTTCACACGAACCTTCGACCAGATCCCCGATCCGTACCTGCGCGAGCGTGCGGCCGATGTCCGCGACGTCGGCCGGCGCGTGCTCGGCGCGCTCACCACGCGCGCGGCCTTCGATCCCACCGAGATCCCCGATGGTTCCATCCTGGTGGTGGACGAGCTCTTGCCGTCGACCACCGCCCTGCTCGACATCGGGCGGGTGCGGGCCTTCGTCTCCGATCGCGGCGGCAAGTTCTCGCACACCTCGATCCTGGCCCGCTCGATGCGCATGCCGGCCGTGACCTCCCT
>PMNO01000397.1 GCA_003161835.1 Myxococcales bacterium
GGCGGACTCGACTGATACGCAGTCGATACACCTGCAATAAACTTGCGGCCGGGGGCCAAGGTTCGCAAAATGGGCGCGTGACCAGCTACGCGGCCGTCGCCGAGAAGACAGGGTTCGAAACCTCGGGAGCACCCGTGCGCGCGGTCGCGGATGGCGCCAGGGTCCATAGCCGAGAAACTCAGGTGGTGCGGGTGCGGGCCGCCGGATTTCCGCGCCGGCTGGCAGCTGCCCTCGTCGACCTTGTGCTGATCCTTTCAGTTTCGAGCGCGGTCACCGCCCTAGCCGCGCTCGCGCTTGGCGTTCATTTGCCGACAGCCAAGGAGTTCGGCCCTGATTTCGTGATGGCTGGCCTCCTCGATCGCAACCCCATGGCCGCCGGGGCTTTCGGACTTCTCTTTGGCCTTTCCGCGCTCTACCAGATCTACCTCGGTGGCGTACTCGGCCAGACCTTGGGCATGCGGCTGCTCGGACTGCGCATGATCTCGTCGCGCGGCGAAGCGCCGGGACCGCTTATCGCCTGCGTGCGCTTTCTGACCATGGTGCTCTCGCTGGCATTGGCCGGCCTGGGCTTTCTGTGGTGCATTTTCGACCGCGAACGCCGCGCCCTGCACGACCACCTGTCGGGCACCTACGTCATCCTCGACGAGCGATGATGGCAACAGGCCGAGATCAGCCGNNTCGGCGTCCCGCTGGCCTCTCCCGCCATTCTGGCGTCGCTGCCGAACCGGGCGGCATGCGCCTGGATGGACGGGACCACCGCGCAGAAGTTGGGTGCCGCGCCCCGGGCGAAGCAAGGCGATGTTCTCGACGTGCTGGTCCGGCCGGAACACGATCACGATGCCCTGGTGGCCTGGGCCGGGCAGCGCTCGCTGCTCATCGAGCCGGCGCTGGTGTCCGAGGTGCGCTTTCGCGCCCATGTCCACGCGCTCTACGGCGCCCCTATGGCGCCTCGCTACCTGTCGCTTTTTGCGAAGCTGGTCGGCACCGCGCAAGCGCGCGCCGCCGCCGGCGACAGCGCACGGGACATGCGAACTCCGACGCCCGTCATGCCCGGGGTCGATCCGGTCGGAACCTTGCTGGCCGCCGCGCGCCTGGGCGNNGAAACGGGCGATGCCACCGTCGCCGCGGGTGCCCTGCGCGCCCTGGCCGAATTGCGCGACAAGAACGCGGTGCCAGCCATCGTGGAAATGCTGGAAGCCGCAAATCCCGAAATTGCATCGGCCGCTCACGACGCACTGGTGGCCCTCTGCTGCGACGATGCCGGCGCAAGATCCAAACGCTGGCTGGACTGGTGGGCCAAGATGGGTGGCCTTTCCCGGGTGGAATGGCTGCTCGAAGCCCTCGCCCAGCGCAATCCCGAACTGCGCTTGCTCGCCTCCACGGAACTCTACGAGATCTCCGGCGAATACTTCGGCTACCACTACGATCTTCCCGAGCGCGACCGCGAAGAGGCACGCCAGCGCTGGATCGCGTGGTGGCACAGCAAGAATCAATCNNAAGATTGAACGCGCCGGATGGAACAGGGCAAGCCTGTGGTAGATTGCGCGCCCGATGTTCGAGACACTTACCAAGGGTTTCAGGTCCGCCAAGCAAAAATTCCAGGGCCTGGCTGAACTAGACGACAAGACCGTGGACGAAGCGCTGGCCGAAGTGCGTACCGCGCTCCTCGAAGCAGACGTCGGGTTCGAGGTCGTGCAGTCGTTCTGCAAGCAGGTCAAGGAAAAGGCGGTCGGCGTCATCGTCAAGGTGCGCGCCTCGACCAAGGAGAAGGTGCGCCGGGTCTCGCCCGAGGACCACTTCGTCAAGATCTGCCACGACGAGCTGGTGGATCTGATGGGTCCCGTCGACGTCAGTCTGAAGTTCGCCAAGAAAGGGCCCACCGGGATCATGCTGGTCGGCCTGCAAGGTTCCGGCAAGACCACCACCGTGGGCAAGCTGGCCCATTTTCTGGAGAAGAAGCACAAGCGGCCGCTGCTGGTGGCCGCTGACGTCTATCGGCCGGCCGCGATCGAGCAGCTGAAGATTATCGGCGAGAAGCTCGGCATTCCGGTCTTCGCCGAGCCAGGCGGATCACCGCCCGAGATCTGCGAAAAGGCGGTGCGAATCGCTGCGGAAACCGGCCGGGACGTCGTCATTTTCGACACCGCCGGTCGGTTGGCGATTGACGAGCCTTTGATGGAAGAGTTGTCCGAGATCAATCGCCGCGCCCATCCCGCGAACATCCTGTTGGTGGTGGATGCGATGATCGGTCAGGACGCGGTCGGAACGGCGAAGGCATTCAACGATCGCCTGAGCCTGGACGGCGTGATTCTCACCAAGCTGGACGGCGACGCGCGCGGCGGCGCGGCGTTGTCGGTCAAGGCCGTCACCGGAAAACCTATCAAGTTCGTGGGCATGGGCGAATCGTCGGAGCGGCTGGAGGAATTCAGGCCCGACGGCATGGCGAGCCGGATTCTGGGCCGCGGTGACGTCGTCGGGCTGGTTCAGCAGTTCGAGGAGGTCGTCGACGAGGAGAAGGCCGAGCAGGACGCCGTCCGGATGCTCAAGGGGAAGTTCGACATGAACGACTTCCTCGAACAAATCGGCGTTCTGAAGAAGATGGGTTCGCTGTCCGAGATGGTGGAAAAGATCCCCGGCATGGCCGACGCCATGCCCGAAGGGGCCAAGATCGACGATCGGGAACTGGATCGCATCAAGGCGGTCATTTCGTCGATGACCCAGGACGAACGACGCCACCCCGAGCGATTCGTCGTCACCAGCTGGGAAGAGGTGATCGACGGCGGCAAGCGCAAAAAAAAGCGCAGCGCCTTTTACGACCAGGGCCGATTGCGGCGCGTGGCGCGTGGCTCGGGCCGTAAGGAAACCGAAGTCGCCGACTTGTTGAACCGGTTCGCGACCATGCGTCAGATGATGATGCAGATCGGAATGTCGACCGGCCTGTTGGGCAAGATTCCTGGATTCAAGCAACTCGCGCAGTTGAAAAAGTTTGCCGGTGTCGACGTCAATCAGCTGGCATCGATGATGAACACGCCGTCCGCAGAGCGCGGTCACTTCCAGGCTCCCCAGCGCAACGTCGACAAGGGCAAAGAAAAACGGAAGCGCAAGGACGCTCGCAAGGCGCGCAAGGCGGGACGCAAACGCCGCTAGCATGCACCCGTGCCTGAGTCGGGCGGCAGGCAGGGTCAGCGCGTCGTGAGCCAGAGGGCCAAGAGCCCGGCCCCGGCCACCACCGCGACGATCCCAATCAGAGCCGTGATGAGCCTGCCGAATGGCTTGCCAGAGGGCGCCCGATCTTCCACGGACAGGGACGGGGGCGGCGGCTCCGAATCAGCGGCACGAGTCGGCGATATGACCAGCGCCGGGGTGACGATCCGCGCACCGGGCAACGGACCCTGGGCCGGCGAATCGGAACGGACCTGGTCCCCCGTGGCAGGACCACCGATGGCCCCCGCGCCGAACGACTCCAGTCGGCGCCTGTAACGGTCCTCCGGGTCCGTCAGCCTGATGATCGTCGTCCCCACCGTGATCGCGTCGCCGTCGGCGAGATGTTGTTCGCCGGGAATGGCCTGCCCGTTCACGAGCACGCCATTCTTCGAGCCAATGTCGGTGACAACGACCCCGTCCCAGCGTCGGACGAACGCCGCGTGCTCGCGCGAAACATGTTCACTGACGAGGACCAAATCGCACGAATCGGCACGGCCGGCCAGATACCTGCGGCCCACCACCTCCAGACGGAGATCACCTTGCCGCGCCGAGCCTGATTCCACGACCAAACGGGCAATGTCGCCGCCGGCGGCCCCGAACAGATCGCTGATGAGCCGGCGCGCGATGGTGGCGGTGCCCTCCCCCCCACCCGGGGTCGCTG
>PMNO01000274.1:0-131 GCA_003161835.1 Myxococcales bacterium
GCCAGGTGGGGCCACATGCGTTTCAGCACGGCGAGCTTCGTCAACTCCCCGCCCACGCTCATCTCCGTCAAGATGACCTCCGCCATCCCGCCCTGGCCGATCTGGCCTATCGGCCGATAGCGCGAGCTCGG
>PMNO01000274.1:263-2569 GCA_003161835.1 Myxococcales bacterium
CGCGCGCCGTGACCGGATTCGGTGCGGGTGACCTGCGCGCCTTCCTCGCACCGCCGTTCGATGGCGTTCCCATCGAGGAGCGCGGGGAGCGTGCGGGGCCAGGTCGGGTGTTGATTCTTGTCGGCGACCCCACGTTCCGAACCATCCTCGGCTACGCGCTGGCGGCGGCGGGCATTGTGACCCACGCGGCAGCTGAGTGGGCGGAGGGTGTGGGCGAGGTGAAGCGTTTCAGGCCCGATGTGGTGATCCTCGATTCGAGGGCCCCGCAATTTCTGGGGACGCAGATCGTTCGGCGCTTGCGCCTCGGTGAGGGCGACGGCCACCGATCGGTGGTGATGACGCTCATTCGCGACGACCGCGACATCGATCCGAGCCTCGGTCTCGAGGTTCATCCTTGTGACTTCGTCGCCCTTCCGATCGATGTGCGTGACATCGCGCTGCGGATCCACGGCATCGTCCGCACGCGCCGGGGGCGACAGGCGGCCCACGGGGACGGCCGGCGACGCTACGTCGTGGGTCCCTTGGAACTGGATGTCGAGGGCCACTACGTCCTGGTCAACGGCGCCGACGTTCACGTCAGCACGTTGGAGATGCGTCTGCTGGTGTACCTGATCGAGCATCGCGGGCGCGTGCGCACGCGCAAGGAATTGCTCAAGGAGGTGTGGGGCTACAACGGCAACATCACGACCCGTACCCCGGACACGCACGTCAACCGCTTGCGCACCAAGCTGGGGCCCGCGGGCGCGCTGGTCGAGACTGTGCGGGGGACCGGATACCGCCTCTCCGGCGACTACCCCGTGATCATCGAGGAGTGATCCCGTGCGAGGGGTGGGGTGGGGTGAGAGCGAATGGAAGCGAGTCATCCCGCGGGTGCGCGTGTCACAGTTTGCGGTTAGTCTTTAGTCAGAGACATAAATCCTGTATATAAGATGGACAACCCAAGAACCAAGGAGGAAGGTGATGAGTCAGATTCGAGAAGAGGTGCTGCGGGCAAACGAGAAGTACGTGTCGACATTCGGGGAGAAGGGCCGGCTGGCCCTGCCACCCGCGCGTCGGTTCGCGATTCTGACGTGCATGGACGCTCGGATCGATCCGGCGAAATTGGCGGGGCTCGCGGAAGGTGACGCGCACGTGATCCGCAACGCGGGCGGGCGGGCCAGTGACGACGCCATCCGTTCGCTCGTGATCTCGTACAAGTTGCTTGGAACCCGTGAATGGTTCGTGATTCACCACTCCAATTGTGGGATGGAGCTGTTCACCGACGAGACCATCCGAGGCTTGCTGGCGTCCAGCCTGAAGACGTCGAGCTACGACGGCAA
The DNA here is from genome assembly GCA_003161835.1 of Myxococcales bacterium. GTDB lineage: Bacteria > Myxococcota_A > Polyangia > Fen-1088 > Fen-1088 > FEN-1088. Next base: position 1,583 of record PMNO01000274.1, read on the forward strand.
GGACTGGAAAGACAGCGGCGAGGGACCGGGATCGCGGCAGGGCGACTTCATCGATTGGCTGACGATCCGGGACCAGGCGGAGAGCGTGGCCGTGGACGTCGAGCGTATTCGCAGCCACCCCCTGGTTCCCCGGGAAATCCCGGTCTACGGCTACGTCTATCGCGTTGATACGGGAGCCCTGGTGGAGGTACCCCGCGCGACAGCCATCGGTCTGAGTTCCAAGAGCTGAGGTCAGCCCGCCACACTGGAGGCTGGCCGGCTTCCGTCGACGACCGGCCGGCCCACGGGCGGGCGTTGCCCGGTCAGTCGTTGACCAGCGGCAACCCGGCGTTCACCCAGCCGCGGGTTCCCCCGGCCAGGTTGTAGAGATCTGTCCGCCCGCTGGCTTCGGCCACCTTGGCAGCCGTCTGGCTGCGAACACCGGCCGCGCAAACGAAGATGATTCCATTGCGGGGCAGGGAGTCCTGCGGATTCGATCTCAAGCGCTGCAAGGGCACCAAACGCGCTCCGGGAAGATGTCCATGGGACCATTCTCCCGGCTCTCGGACGTCGACGACGTCCAGGTGGCCATTTGCGATCAGTTCCTGAGCCTGAAGTGGATTCACGGAGTTGATCATGTGTCTATGATAATAGACAACCGCCCGATGTCCAGCAAAAATGTTTCGCTGCGGGAAAGGTCCCCACCCGCGTGCGGGTGTGAGCTTCAGTGCTACGGGCTTGGGCAGGGCATGTGCGCCTATGCGTACACGAAGGGGCCTAGTTTCCCCCTTCGAAGAACACGTAGTCGGCCGTGTAGTCGATGCGCTTCTCGGCCTTTGCGGTGCCGGCATCGCAACCCGAGGCCGGGGCTTTGCCTCCCTTGGTGTTGAGCCGTTGAATGAACGTCACCTTGCTGAACACGCCGTTGCCCGTGTTGGAGATGCCCCGCACCAACAACCACGGAATCGCGTCGGGTGCGGGCGCGGCAACCTCGGCCGCCTTCTTCCC
>PMNO01000274.1:2581-10432 GCA_003161835.1 Myxococcales bacterium
ACCGTGGGTACCGCGTCGCCGGCACGAGCGATGCCTCCCGGGGCGCACGCAGCCAAGGTCACCACGAAGAGTCTTTTCGCAATTGTCATTGTCGGATCATATAAGCACGCATCTGATTGTCTGGTCTAGCGCCCGTGAGGATCCATCCATGAAGACCCATCCATCCTGGGAAGAGCGGTGGCACCCCTTGCGCGAGGAGTGGGTGATCGTCGCTGCCCACCGTCAGCATCGGCCCTGGACTGGCGAGACGGTCGCGCCGGCGACGACGCGGCCGCCGCGTCACGATCCCGGCTGTCATCTATGCCCGGGCAACACGCGTGTGAGCGGCGCCCGCAATTCCGACTACCCTGGGACGTTCGTGTTCGACAACGACCACCCCTGCGTCGGACCCGATGCGCCCGCGGCGATCGCGCCGCCGCCCCTCTATCAGGCGCGGCGCGCCGCGGGCGTCGCGCGCGTCGTGTGCTTTTCGCCCCGTCACGACCTCACGTTGGCCCAGATGCCCGCCTCCGCGATCTGCGAGGTGGTCGAGGTGTGGCGGCGCGAGACGTACGATCTCGGCGCGCGGCCGGAGGTCGAGCACGTGCTCTGCTTCGAGAACAAAGGGGAGGTGGTGGGCGTGTCCAATCCCCACCCGCACGGACAGATCTACGCGACAAACTTCGTATTCAAGACGGTCGAGATCGAAATGGCCGCGTCGATGCGCCACCGGGACCGGACGGGACGCGCGCTCTTCGACGACGTCATCCGCGCCGAGCAGCAGGATGGCCGGCGCATCCTCTTCGAGGACGAGCGGGTCATCGCCTTCGTCCCCTATTTCGCGCGCTACGCCTACGAGGTGTACGTGGCACCCAAGCGGCGCGTGCCTCATATCTTTGGGCTCGACGATGGCGAGGCGTCGTCGCTCGCGGTGGCGCTCAAGGACGTCACGGTGCGCTTCGACAACCTCTGGCAAACGTCGTTTCCGTACGTGATGGCTCTGCACCAGGCGCCGACCAAAGGAGGTATCGGCGCCGGTGTCCCTCCTGCTGCATACGATGATGCGTACCACTTCTTCATCGCCTTTCACCCGCCGCTGCGGCGGCCGAGCCTGCTCAAGTATCTGGCGGGTCCCGAGATCGGCGGTGGGAACTTTGTGTCCGACACCTGCCCCGAGGAGAAGGCGGCGGAGCTGCGGGCGGTGCCGAGCATCCACCACGCGTCTACGAGCCAATCGTGACCGTCTCGCCCGCTCTGCGCGACGTCGATCGGCTGCTGGCCCGGATTCGTGGCATTCACGAGGCGATCCGCGACCGGGTTGTCGCGAGCTGCGAGACCCGCTCGGGCGACGAGCTGGCGGCGGTCGTGGGCGACGATGCGGGTGACACGCTGTTCGCCATCGATCGCGTGTCGGAGGAGGTGCTGGTCGCCGAGTTCGAGGCGCTGGCCCGGGACTGGCCGTTGCTTCTGGTTGCCGAGGGGCTGGGGCAGGACGGCCGGCTCGTGTTGCCGCGCGACACGCAACCCAACGACGTCGAGATCGTCGTGCTCGTCGATCCGATCGACGGCACGCGCGGCCTCATGTACCAGAAGCGGTCAGCCTGGGTGCTGACCGGCGTCGCGCCGTTTCGCCCGCAAGGCTCGATGCTCGCCGCCACGCTCGCCGACATCGAGCTCGCGGTGCAGACCGAGATCCCGCTCGTCAAGCAGCACCTCTGCGATGTGCTCTGGGCCGTGGCGGCCGGTGGCGCGCACTCCGAGCGCCTCAATCGGCTGACCGGCGAGCGCCGGCCGTTGCGGCTCGGGCCGTCGCGCGCCCAGACCATCGCCCAAGGGTACGGGGGGCTGGCGCGCTTTTTTCCCGGGGCGCGCGCCGAGCTCGCGGCGATCGACGACGCCGTGGTCGCGCGGGTCTTGGGAGCAGGCCAGAAGGGACGCGCGCGCTCGTTCGAGGACCAATACATCTCCAGCGGGGGGCAGCTCTACGAGCTCATGGTCGGCCATGATCGCTGGATCGCCGATCTCCGCCCCCTGGTCGAGCCGCTCCTGCTGGCGCGCCACGAGGCACTCGGTCTTTGCGCTCATCCGTACGATCTCGCCACCGAGCTCATCGCGCGCGAGGCGGGCGTGATCGTCACCGACGGGGCGGGCGAGCGCCTCCGCGCGCCGCTCGACGTCTTCTCCGAGATCGCCTGGATCGGCTACGCGAACGAGGCCATCCGGGCGCAGGTGGAGCCGGCGCTCAGGGAGGCACTGCGGGAACAGGGGCTCGCCCCGTCGATCATCCGGGAACCCGGGGAGGGTTCCCGAACCCTCCTCGCGCCGCCGCCCATGCCGTGGCGGCTCGAAGGCGAGGCGCCCGCTTCGGGATCGGAGCTGGCGCGAGCCGTCTCGTGGATCGCCTCCCGGGCCGAATTCTTCGATCCGCGTCGGCCCCTCGTCCTCGCGCGCGCGCCGGGCCGTCTCGACCTGATGGGTGGGATCGCTGACTACTCGGGCTCGCTGGTGCTCGAGCTGCCGCTCGCGGTCGCCACCTTCGTGGCGGCGCAGGCGACCGATGGCGCGGAGATCGTCGTCGAGAGCGCGCTTACCGGCGATCTCGACGTGGAGGCACGCGCGACGTTCGCCCTGGCCGAGCTCGCCGCGGGTGAAGCGCCGCTCCTCCCCGCGGCGGCGCGGGCGCTCTTCGCGCGCGATCCGCGCCGGGCCTGGAGCGCCTACGTTCTGGGTGCGCTCGTGATCCTTCACCGCGAGCACGGTGTCCGTCCGCGCGGCATGCGTCTGCTCGTTCGCTCCGACGTCCCGCCCGGCAAGGGGGTGAGCTCGTCGGCGGCGCTCGAGATCGCCGCGCTCGAAGCGATCGCCGCCCTCCAGGGCCTCGCACTCGACGGCAGATCGCTCGCGCTCCTCGCCCAGAAGGTCGAGAACTTCATCGTCGGCGCTCCCTGCGGCGTGATGGACCAGCTCACATCCGCCTGCGGACAGGCCGATCATCTCGTCGAAATTCTCTGCCAGCCGGCGGAGCTCCTCGGCCACCTCCCGCTGCCACCGACAATCGAGGTCTTCGGGATCGACTCGGGCGTGCGGCACGCGGTGTCAGGGGCTGACTACGCCTCCGTCCGGGTGGCCGCGTTCATGGGCTATCGAATGATCGCCGCGGCGGCCGGGCTCACCGCGCGCTCCGTCGATGGAGGTCGGGTCGCCGTGGATGATCCGATCTTCGGCGGTCACCTGGCGAACGTCACGCCTTCGCTTTGGCGCGGTCGCTTTCGGGCCCTGATNNGATCCCGCCACCCGGGTCGACCCCACGCGCAGCTATCGCGTGCGGGCCGCCACCGAACACCCGATCGAGGAGCACCAGCGGGTCCGCCTCTTCCGAGAGATCCTCGCCGGAGGCGCGGCGAGCGAAGAGTCGCGCACCGTGCTCGGAGAGCTGATGTACGAATCGCACGCCAGCACCTCGGCCTGTGGACTTGGCGCCGCCGAGACCGATCGCCTCGTCGAGTTGGTGCGCGCCGCGGGTCCGGCGGCGGGGCTCCATGGCGCCAAGATCACGGGCGGTGGCAGCGGCGGCACCGTCGCCGTTCTCGCGCGCCGGGGGAGCCGGGCCGCCGTCGACGCGATCGCGGCGCGCTACGGGCAGGAGACCGGTCGGGCGCCGGTGGTCTTCGCCGGATCGTCGCCCGGGGCGCACGCGTTCGGCGTCCGCCGATTTGCCGTCGCGCCNNGCGCATCACGGCGAGAGCAGTCGCGCTTCATTGGCCTGGCCGGCCAGGGCAACCTTGTGCTGGCTGATGTTTGCTCCGTCGTTGGCCTTCAGGGTCCGGAAAACCAGGGTCGAGAGCGCCGTCAGCGCACCCAGGGTCAGGCAGGCCCGATGGATCCCGGCGATGATTTCGGGCGCCGCCGCGTGAAGGTGGTGGGGTATGAAGAAGACCGCCGAAAGCGATGCTGCGGCCACCCCGAAGCTCACCGACAGCTGCTGGGCGGTGCTGGTCAGGGTGCTCGTCATGCTGGTCTGATCCTGGGGCACGTCGGCATAGGCCAGCGTGTTCATGCTGGTGTACTGNNGGCATGGCCGGGCGCAGCGCCATGGCGGCCACGGACTGAGGCACGATGAGCAACCCCGACTGCACCGGGGAGAAGCCGAGGCCGATCTGGTAGAGCAAAGGCAGCAAGAAGGGCATCCCCCCGATTCCGATCCGGGTGACGAAGCTGCCACTGATCGCCGTGCGCAGGGTCCGCACCCGCAACAGTGAGAGCCGCAGCAGGGGATGGGGGATCCCGGCCGCGTGGCGCACGTACCAACCGAGCAACAAGGCGGACACCACCAGCAGGCCCAGAATCGACATGCCCCCAAGGGTGTGCTCCCCGAAAATCTCGAGCACGTAGGAGAGCAGCGCGATGCCCCCGCCGAACAAGATCAGCCCCGACAGATCCAAAGGACGGCTCCGTTCGCCCCGATAGTCGGGCAGGTACCGCTGCACCACGTACAGACCGAACAGCCCGATCGGCAAGTTCAGGAAGAAGATCGCCCGCCAGTGCGCGTAACGCACCAGCAGCCCTCCCGCCAGGGGGCCAAGCATGGGGCCCACCAGCGACGGGATGGCGACGAAGCCCATGGCGCGCACCAGCTCCGCCTTGGGAAAAGTTCGGACCATGGTCAGCCGGCCAACCGGCACCATCATGGCCCCGCCCGCTCCCTGCAGGATGCGAAAGGCGACCAGCAGACGGACGTCGTTCGACAGACCACACAACACCGATCCCGCCGTGAAGATTCCGATGGCGGACGAAAATACCCGTCGGGTGCCGAAGCGATCCGCGACCCACCCGCTGACGGGAATGAACACGGCCAGGCTCAGCGTGTAGCTGGACAGCACGGATTTCATGTTGAGCGGCGCGATGCCGAGCGCGGCCGCGATGGTCGGCACNNCGTCTCGTCGCGCGGTCGGGATCGGTGGTGGGCACGACTCCCTTGTCTATCGCGCCCCTTGCAGCGGCGCACGTGGTTCGTCGGGTGTGGGCTTTGACGGCGGCTTGCCTGGGCGCTATCTCCCGGCATGCTCTTCGATCCATTCGTTCTCAGAGGCGTCACCTTTCGCAACCGCATCGGCGTCTCCCCGATGTGTCAGTACTCCAGCGTCGATGGTCTCGCCGACGACTGGCACCTGGTTCACCTCGGTAGCCGGGCGGTGGGCGGCGCGGGGCTGGTGATGACCGAGGCTACGGCGGTCGAGGCGCGCGGTCGCATCTCGCCCGAGGACCTCGGCTTGTGGAGCGACCACCAGATCGCGCCGCTCGGCCGGATCACGCGGTTCGTGCAGGGGCAGGGCGCCGTGGCCGGAGTTCAGCTGGCGCATGCCGGGCGCAAGGCCTCGACCGCGCGGCCCTGGCAAGGGGGCAAACCCGTGGCGCCGCCCGTGGGGTGGAGCCCCATCGTGGCGCCGAGCGCGGTGTCCTTCGACGAGGGCTACGCCACCCCGAGCGCCCTCGGGGAAGCCGAGATCGCGGACCTCGTCGAAGCGTTCGCGGCCGCGGCGGCCAGAGCGGTCCAGGCCGGCTTCGACGTCGTCGAGATCCACGCCGCGCACGGCTACCTGATTCACGAGTTCCTGTCGCCAGTCGCGAATCACCGCGACGATTCGTGGGGTGGAACGTTCGACAACCGCATCCGGTTTCTCGTGCAGATCGTGCGCGCGGTGCGCCGCACCTGGCCGGACAGACAGCCGCTCTGGGTTCGGTTGTCGACGACGGATTGGCTCGGGGACCAGGGCTGGACCATCGAAGATTCCGTGTCGCTCGCACGACGGCTGCGGCTTGAGGGCGTGGATCTGATCGATTGTTCGTCGGGCGGAATCGCCCCGCGGGTCGCCATCGACACTGGCCCCGGCTACCAGACCGCGAATGCCGCACGGATCAAGATCGAGGCGAGCATCCCCACCGCCGCGGTCGGTGCCATCACCTCGGCGGCGCAGGCCGAGCACATCCTGCGCTGCGGCCAGGCGGATATGGTGCTCCTCGCGCGCGCGTTCCTGCGCGATCCGTATTGGCCCCTGCACGCCGCGGCCGAGCTCGAGGCCAACCCGACCTGGCCGCCGCAATACGATCGCGCGCGACCTCGCCGGTGAGGGATGCCCGGGGACGGCACACCCCCCTCATGGCGGGAAAGCCGCACTAGCGGGTGGCGCAGGCCATCCCGTTCAAGAAGAATGTCGTGGGATCCGGGGCGGCGAGCTTGCCAAGCGAGCCCGAGACCTGAAACGTCACGCTCTGGCCTCCGCGCAGCTTGCGCGTGGATGCCGTCGGCGAGATGGTCACGGCCGCGCCACTCTGCCTGGCGCGGACGCCGCCGACCACCTCCTCGACCGCTTGCGCGCCGATGAACGACCAGCTCAACCGCCAGTCGTCGAGCGGCGCGCTCTCGAGGTTGCGCAGCTTGATCTCCGCGCCGAAGGTCCCGAACGGGCCACGGAGGCTCTCGTACTGCACCACGCAAGACGGGGGCGGCGGCGCTTTCGCCCCACCCTGGTCGGCGACGAACGACGCCACCCAGGCCAGCGCGGCGTTCCAGTTGATGGCCAGCTCGTTCGTCGAATACGAATTGATGTCGTCCACGTAGCAGAACTGAGGCGCGCACCCGGTGATGCCGAACAATCGGGCGGCAGTCGGATCCCAGGTCGACGAATACGAGTTCGGCCCGCCCGACAATGTTCCGGACGGCGGATTGGGGAGCGAGGCGTCGAGCTGGTGTGAGTACAAACGGCTGTGCTGGTTGTGCGACGAGACCGTGCCGAAGTTCGTCACGTACGAGATGTTGAGGGCATTGCGGCCAAGCACGTAGTCGATCCCCCGCAAGACGCCGCGGCGCAAGGCCTCGTCGCCCGTCAAATCATAGGCCGTCGCCATGACCACCAGGTTGTTGAGGACCTGGCTGTTGGACCCCCACACGTACCCACCATCGGCCGGGTTGTAAGGTTGCCCGAACGCGTTCGCCGCCTGGTCGATCAAGTACCTTCGCCCGGCCTCCGCGACGGACGCCACGACCCGCCCGCGATCGGGCAGCGCGCTCGGGATGGCCGCGAGGTCGAGGCGCCCCAGCGCCGCGACACCGCCCCAAAAGAATCCGGCAGGGGTGAAGATGTCGGCGGTGTGGAGCGGGGAGGCGAGCACGGCGTCGCGAAATTCGCGCTTCCCGGTGGTCAAGTACAGCTCGGCCGCGGCCCAATAAAACTCGTCGGAGACGTCCATATCCTCGTAGGCGCCACCGCCCGAATTGCCGTCGGCGGCGGGAGCGAACATGTCGGGATGCGCCTGCGCCGCGGCCCACGCCCTGGTCGCGGCGGCGAGCAGCTTGTGGGAAAACGCGCGATCATAGCGCGCGAAGAGGCGGGCTCCCTTCGCCGCGGTCGCCGCGAGATTCAAGGTGGCCGCCGTCGACGGCCGATGTAACCAGCGGGGCATCGGGTCGTGGTCGGGCAGCAGGGGCAGCCCCGTCCAGGCGCTGTCGTGCACCTTGTGGTGCGCCATTCCGGCGAGGGGCTGGCCTTCTGGAACCATCATCTTGAGGAAGAACTCGAGCTCGTAGCGGGCCTCGTCGAGCACGTCGGGCACGCCGTTNNGCGTCATACCAGCCGCCCACGACATCCAGGGTGTACGCGCACGTCCAGGGCTCCCCGTACACCGCCAGCGAGTCGTATGCCGGTTGGCACGGAACGCCACGGTCGCCCTGATTCACGGCGCCCTCGCCGGGAGCGCTGACATGCCCGGCGGCGCGCTGGTAGCCCACCCCCGCGACGTCTCCATCGATCGCTACGCCGCTGCGTTGCGTGTAGAAGACGCGCAAGGAATCGACACGCAGATCCTGATAGCGCT
>PMNO01000274.1:10460-14014 GCA_003161835.1 Myxococcales bacterium
CCGTGCGGGAGGTACCCGACCTGGTTGACCCGCACACGGGGTCCTGTGTCGGGGGTGTACACCGGCGGCGGAGCGCCGCCCAAGAGCGAGACGTCGTCCACGCAGAACGCGCGCGAGGAATCGAAGTTGGCGGCCTGAAAGATCACGTTGGCGCTCGTCGTCTCCGAGGCGGTGAACGTCACCTGGTATCGATTGGCTTCCGGTCCCGTGGCGCCCGGTCCCGGGGTCGTCGGCACCAGGTCGATCGAACCGTACTCGAAGAAGGTGATCGGGTTTTGTACTGTGGCATGGATGCGGACCGGATCGCCGGTCACGGTGAACGAGAGCTGGTACGTCACGCCCGCCTGAACCGCCAGGGATTGACCCAGCCCGGCGTCCCACACGTTGGCCGACTGAATCGCCGTGGCGCAGTAGGCGCCGCTGGCGGTGTCCTCACTGGCCATCCCGTACGACCACCAGGGCGGCATGCCGGTGGCGAACGAACCATTGATGACGAGATCGGCGGCCTGCCCGAACGAGGGTCTCGGCGCGATCGCGATCGCCGCGATAACCAAGAGACCGGCCACACGCACCACTCGAGCGTGAAAGTTCGTTTCCCCCACAGCGCGCCTCCTCCCGCATTCTCGATGAATGCAATGAAAGGACTAGCCGCGCCGCGGGCCGTGGTCAAGCGGTCGCTATCGACCCTTCACGCTTACCCGAGCCTTCCCTTTCCCGCTATAGTGCCTGTGACAGGAAGGTAGGAGGCTCAGATGCTTGGAAACAACGACGTGATCGCGACGGTGGCGGTGAAGGACCTCGCGGTGGCGCGAAAGTTCTACGAGGGGACGCTGGGGCTGCTGGTGGCGGACGCCTCGGGATCGGAGGCCATCACGTTCGCGAGCGGAAGTTCGAAGCTCATCGTTTACCGCTCGCAGTATGCTGGCACCAACAAAGCAACCGCTCTCAACTGGAACGTCGGGGGCGGAATCGACACAACCGTCGGCGCGCTCAGGGAAAAAGGCGTTGCCTTCGAGCACTATGACTTTCCTGGCGCAACGAGGGAAGGCGACGTGCACATCATGGGGCCGATGAAATCCGCGTGGTTCAAGGACCCGGACGGCAACATCATCGCCCTCATCGGCGGCTAATCCAAGTGGCCGCGACGGCACATTCCCCGGACCGAGAAGAACGCCAGGAAGNNACGCTGGACGGCTATCAGGTGGCAGAACGGGTGCGCCAGGTCCTCGATCGCGGCGCGGTGCGCCTGGTGGCCCTGACCGGGTATGGGCAGGAATCGGATCGCCGCCGTACCCAGGAAGCCGGATTTGACGCCCACCTCGTGAAACCGGCCGAAATGGACGCTTTGATCGACGTCCTATCCAGCCGAGGCACCTGATGGACCAGCCGACGCCTGCGCAATCTTGAACTGCTCGATGCGGCCTAGTTCGCGCGCGACCGCGGGGATCCGGGCGGCCTTGCCGTATTCGCCGCCGGCGCGGTCCGCCAGTGTCCGGGCCCTGGCCTTGTCCAGACCCGATGCGGCCACCGCACGGGCCAGCGCGAAATGAACCTCGCCCAGGCGCGCCGGATCGGTCTCCTTGGCTTCGCACAGCGCCACCGCGCGTTCCAGAATGACGAGCGCCTCGGTCACCTTGGCGACTCCGATGCAGGCGACGCCAAGCGCTGTGAGCGGATACGTCACCAGCAGATCGTCCATTCCGAACTCCCGCTCGAAGACGACCAGGGCGCGCCGCGCGACCTCTTCGGCGTGGGTGAACCTGCCCAGCTCGTTCAGCACCTCGCCGTAGTTTGACAGCATCACCGCGCCGCGCGGGTGGTCCGCGCCAAGAGTGCTCTCCATGATTCGCACGGTTCGTTCGATGAGGGGCAGCGCCTCCTCCGCTTGACCCAACTGGGCCAGCCAGTTGGCGATGTTGCCCAGGGATTGAGCCACGTCCGGGCTGTCCGGGCCCCCGACTCTCTCCTTGGCTGCCACCGCCGCTTGTCCGTCGGCGAGAGCCTCGGACAGGCGCCCCTGCCGCGAGCGCATGGCCCCCCGGTTGTTGAAGAGCCAACCCAAGAGCGAATCGTGGCCACCCATGCGTCGAAGCATGGTCTCGGCGAAGCGCGACCAGATCTCGGCGACATCGAAGCGCGACTGGGTTTCGCCCGCGACGAAGACCAATATCGACGCCGCTTCGGCCGACACCTCGTCGTGCCGGCACAGCTCCGCCGCCCAGACGGCGTCCTCCAGGATCCGCCCCGCTTCACCTCCATCTCGCTGCTCGGCCCACAGCTTGCCCGATTCCAGCAGCATCTCCGCCACGAGCGGCATGTATCCGAGGCCGCGAATCTCCTCCTCTATCCCCGAGAGCGCTCTGCGGCCGTCGTTCAGCCGACCGACCTGGCCGAGCACCCGCACCTCCGCCAATTGCGCGCGCAACCGATCCACGGCCGCGCGCACCTCCAGACCCTCGGGCGGCTTGACGGCCGAACGCAGGAACGCGAGATCCGCGCAGCGATCGACGCTGCCGAGCGCGTTGGCCGCGCCCACGGCGTTTTCCACCACATCGGCACCCGCCTGCCGCAGGATGTGGCACAGGACGCGAAAGCGTTCGCGCAGATCCATCAGGCTGGCCATGCGCAGGTCCATGACGTCCGTCGATTGCTCCCCGCGCACGTGGGTGGCCTCGCAGATGTCGATGTACATCTCCGTCCAGGCCGCGGCGTATCGATCAAGCGTGCGACTCACGTTGTCGAACGTGGTCGCGGCGTATCGTTTCCCGCTGGCGAGGAAAGCCTGACGCATCTCGGTCCGGCCGGGCGTTTCCACGGGATGGTCCCCGACGGGCGCTGGCCAGACGCCACTCAGCTTCTCCGCGGCGCTGTCGGCGAAGCGCTGGCGGCCCACGAACAGTCGCCTTCGGTCCAGCTCCGCCAGCAGCTCGTTCATGCTGGGCCAGCGCTCATCCGCGCTCGCACATAACCCGCGCAACAGGACCTTACGAATCCACGGCGGCACCTCGGCCTTGGGCGGAGGCTCGCGCACTACGCCCTTCACGGCGTTTTCCTCCAGCGCCTGGGGGGTATTCCCCGCGAATGGGCGTTCGCCGTACAGGGCCTCGTAGAGCGCGACGCAGAANNCCGGGTGTCGCCACGCCGATCTGTCGGGTGGATTCCAGATCCTCCGGCTCAGCCTCAGCGTCAGCGACGGCGGCTGTCGTGCCCGCCTGCGGGTGGGTCACGGCCGGCGGGGCCAGGAACAGCGCCGGCTCGGAGGTCGGCATTTCCGCTGCTGGCCCCACACTTCGCGCCAGTCCGAAATCCATGACGCGCACCTGTCCGTCGGCGCCGATCATGACGTTCTCGGGCTTGAAATCGCGGTGAACCAGAGCCTTGTCGTGCGCGGCGGCCAAGCCGCGCCCCGCGTCTGCGAAGATCTTTAGAACCTCGGGCCAAGCGCGCGGTTGGGCGTGCATCCAGTACCAGAGCGTGTGGCCATCGATGAACTCCATGGCCACGAAGACCTTGTCCTCGTAGGGGCCCACGTCGTACACGCCCACGACGTTCGG
>PMNO01000569.1 GCA_003161835.1 Myxococcales bacterium
CCGGCTCCGGTCTCCAGCACCACCCCCACGGGCGCGTCCCACTGGGCGCCCTCCGGCGCCACCGCACCATCGGTGGTCAGCGCCGCGTCCCCACGGAGGTCCTGCCATTGCCATGGGCGCTTTGCCGCTACCAGGTTGTCGGTGGTGCACGCGGCGCTGCTCACCTGGGAAGAGACCCCCTGCGCGCGGGCTCCCCCCGGGCTCGGCCAAGCGCCAAGCGCCAACATCACTACCAGGCCAAAAATAACCCGTCGAGACATGGTCTGCAGACTATCAGCAACCGTTCGGGGAATGAATGGGGCCATCCGCTTCAGGTATTCTTCAATTTGGTGTCCACTGCGTTCCAACCTCGTCCCGTGCGCGATGATGAGTGGCCCGCCCTCCGCGCCGCCATCAATCAGGTTTTCCGTCCCCAAGGGGGCGATCTGACCGCGGAGTGTCCCCTGCTGTTCGATCCCGGAAATCGCGCGCGCCTCCGCGTGATCGGGGGCACGTCCTCCAGCGCGGACGCGCGGGCGGGTTTGTCGAGGGTGCTCGCCCACGTAGGGACGGTCGCCCGCGAAGCCGTGGTGCTGAAACGCCGCATCCGCGTTGTTTGCATTGGGGCGGTTTTCACGGTCCCTGACGCGCGCGGCCTCGGTCTGGCGGCCCGGCTGCTGGCCGACGTCTTGGCGCACGCACGGTCCGAGGCGGACCTGGTGATGGCATCGGGTGACGGTGGCCTGTACCGCCGCCAGGGGCTGGCTCCGATCCCGCCCCTGGCGCGTTTCCATGTGCCGGAAAGCTCCGGTAGGCTGCCGGCCGACGTCGAGATTCGCGAGGCAACCCCAGGCGATCTGGAACCCATGGCGTCCTTGTATGAAGCGGAGGATGTTCACTTCGTTCGTTCCCTCGCCGACTGGAGTCGCTTGTGGGGCGCGGGGCGCCTGGTCGACGCTCCCGCGACGTTTTCGGTCATCGCGCATTCGGGACGCGTGGTCGCCTATGTGGCCGCTCAACGCGCGGGCCGGCGCCCCGACGGATCAGCGCGGCCGCGGCGCATCCTGGAGATCGCCGGCGACCGCGGTACCATCCTTGACGCGGCGTCCAGGCTAGGCGAAGAACTCTTGGTCCCCGCGTACGATACGTCAACCACAAGCATGTGTGAACGAACAGGCTGGAACCGCACCGCACGGCAGTTCTTGATTACAGCGGAAGCGCTGACACCGCGGGTGCTCGTGATGCCCTGGTACGGACTGAACTACGTGTGACAGCGTGAAGGAACATCGATGAGTCCGACTATCGCGATCATCGTGACGGTGGTGATCGTCCTGGCCAACGGCTTTTTCGTCGCGGCGGAGTTCGCGATGGTGAAGCTGCGGCCGACCCGGTTGGAACAACTGGCGAACCAGGGCCGGCGGCGCGCCCGGCTCCTGGCGGGGATGAGCAAGCGCATCAACGACTATTTATCCGCGAGCCAGCTGGGCATCACGGTGGCTTCGCTGTCACTGGGTTGGCTGGGCGAGCCAGCGATCGCGAAGCTCCTGGTCCCGCTGTTCGCGGACCGGTTGCACCTGCATCCGGCCACCGTTCATACCGTGGCCGCGGCGATCAGCTTGGCGGTCATCACCTTCCTGCACACCGTTCTGGGGGAATTGGTTCCCAAGGCGTTGGCCATTCGCTTGACCGAGCCCGTCGCTCTGTGGTCGGCGGTCCCGTTTCGCATCTTCTATCTGGTCACGACCCCGTTGACCTGGGCGCTGCGCGCCGGTTCGTCACTGATCTTGAAGGTGCTTCGTCTGCCCCCCACCTCGGAGGCCGAGCTGGTGCATTCACCAGACGAGGTCCGATTGGTCCTGCAGCACGTGGAGCTGGACCCAGGCGCACGCCGTCTGATTGATCGGGTGTTCGACTACACCCATCGGATCGCGCGTCACGTGATGATCCTGCGTCGAGACGTGGTGGTGCTGATCGCGGGCCGTCCGTTCGACGACAACCTGCGCATCGCGCTGGCCAATCAGTACACGCGCTATCCGCTGGTGGATCCCGACACCGATCGCGTGCTCGGCTATGTGCACCTCAAGGACATCGTCACGGCGCTGGCGTCCGGGCAGCGCCCGGACCGCATGCGCGAATTGGTGCGCGAGCCGATCTACGCTTCAGAGGAGACCAGCCTGGAATGGCTGCGCCGCGAGTTTCAGCGGCGACGCGTGCACATCGCCATCATCCTCGGTCCCGGCCACGCGTTCACGGGAATCGTGACCCTGGAAGATCTGCTGGAGGAATTCGTCGGCGAAATTCAGGACGAGCAGGACCAGGAAGAAATCCCGCCGTTCACCTGGACCGCGACCGGTATTTTCGAGGCCGAAGGCCGTCTGACTCTGGACGTCGCCAAGCGTGAGCTGGGATTGAGCCTGCCCCCGCTGCCCCCGGACGTGGAAACCCTGGGGGGGTATGTGCTGACCCTGCTGGCCGAGGTGCCGGTACCCGGTGACACGGTGGAAGTGGGCGGCTGGCGGTTCAGCGTTCTCGAGGTGCAAGACCGCCGCATCCGGCGGCTACGAGGCGAACAAATCGCCGCGCCGCCGGTCGAGCCGGACGACGGATAGAAACCGGCGAAGTGCCCAGGGACAGAATCGAACTGTCCACACAGGGATTTTCAGTCCCTTGCTCTACCAACTGAGCTACCTGGGCGGCAAGTGGCGCGTACAATGCCAATCGGGGTGGCGCCGGTCAAGAGTGGTCGCACAGGTGACGATGTCTGGCACGGGATGACATCCTGGCTCGATCAGATCCGGCGTGACCACCGGCCGGGGGCGCAAAGGTGTTNNGGCGGGTACAGCCATCGCCCGCTCGTGCTGCGCGACCAGAAGACGGCGCTGACGACCGGTGATGTCGTGCGGGATCGCATCACGGGGTTCGTGACCGTTGCCCTTGGGCTCACCGATCGCGTCGATATCGGCCTGCGCCTGGCGGCGGTCATGCAGCAACTGGGAACCGTCGCCGTCGATCTGACGAACGACGGCGGCGTCCCGCAGCACCCGCGGTCGTCCGCCCTGGGCGATACGGATCTGCTGCTTCGGGTGGCGTTACTGGATGTCGACCATCGCTATCAGGGCTTTCGTCTGACACTGACCGCTCCGATGGGCATCCCGACGGGCGCCGCGGACGCATTGTCCGGCAGTGGCAAGTTCAGTTTTCGGCCCAGTCTGACCGCGGGATGGCATCGGGTTCGGCTCTCGGGCGCCGCTTCGGTAGGCTACGCGTGGCGGCCCGGCGCCGAGGTTCCATCGTCAGGCTTGCTCGTCGGCAACGCGGTTACCGCGGGGGCCGGCGTCGGCTACGCCCTGATTCGCGACCGGCTCTGGATCCAAGCAGAGGCCAGTGTATCAGTTGGTGCCGTACTATCCCGGACAGGTGCCGGCACCGTGGCGACCCAGCTCATCGCGGGTCCGCGCGCTCTGCTTCCCGGCCACGTGATGGTGCAAGTGGGCGCGGGAACGGGCCTGAATCAATCGGCGGGCTCCCCGAGGTTCGCCGCGCTTGCGACCGTGGGGCGGGCCTGGTCGATCCCCTAGGCGGAGCCTTCCCCGGAACATCGCCGTGGCGATCGGGGCGTCGCGCTGCTAGCCTCCGCCCGTGCCCGCCCTCGTAGGTGTCGTCCTCTCTTACGCCGTCCTCGTATCCGGGGTTTCCGGCGCGGGCGCCGTTGGACAGACGGGCGCCGTTGGACAGGTCGATATCTGCGCCCCCGGCGCCGGCACCTGTGAAGCGCCCGGTAGTGCCACCCGGGCGCCGGATCCGTCCGCGACCTACGCAACGCCCGTCGAAGTGGGCTGCAGCGCGGCGGTGCCTCCTGGGGCCTTTCCCGGTGCCTCGGTCATCGACCTTGGGCACGATGGGGATCTGCTCGCCGCCGGCTGCGTTCAGCCCACATTTGATTTTCGCTATCGCGTGTCGCGTTTCGCCGACAGTGAACGCCCCCACGGAGGCCTGGGACCCCAGCGCGGGCGCCGCGCCGCGCGTTCCTCCCCCACTTGTCAGGGAATGCCGCCCGACCACGGCGGGCTCACGACCGCGTCGAATCCGCCCTTGGGCATCTATGCCTTGGCACTCTTGCCGCCGCCAAAGGCCGCCCGCGCTTTCCTCGATACCGAATATCGTGCCCGAACCCGGGTCGTGGAGCCGCTCGACCGACCTCCTCGCGCGTAGTCGCTCGGAGAATCACAAGGACCCATGCGCGCGGGATCGCGCGCGGCACGAAGGACGAGGAACGTCTTCGGTCGCCGCCGCGCTCCACCCGCTCGAATTTCGATCAACAGGAGATGGATGTCATGAACAAAGGAACCGTACTGGTATTGGTTTTGGCCGTGGGCGTCGGGGCTTACGTCCTCGGCAGCGTCGCGAAGAAAGGCGACAGCACCTCGGCAGGCACGCAGGAGAACAGCCAGAAGGCTGAAACGAAGGAAGGCGACACGGGCGCGGCGGCGGCGCCCGCCGACGGGATCGAACGCTTCCGAGTCCCGCTGGAAGGAACCCCCCGGGGACCCGCGAGCGCCAAGGTGAACATCGTCGCGTTCTCGGATTTTCAGTGTCCGTTCTGCAGCCGGGTCACGCCCACCCTGGATCGCATCATGAAGGACTACAACGGGCAGGTCCGGATGTTCTTCAGGCACAATCCTCTGCCCTTCCACGCGGACGCGCCCCTGGCCTCGGAAGCCTCGCTGGCCGCCGATGCACAAGGAAAATTCTGGGAGATGCACGACAAGATGTTCGCCAACAACACCGCCCTTGATCGCGCGAGCCTGGAGAAATACGGGCAGGAAATCGGTCTGAACATGGGCAAGTTCAAGGCGGCCATGGACAGCCACAAGTTCAAGGATCGGATCAAACACGATTCCGACGACGCCGAAAAGTTCGGCGCGCGTGGCACCCCGAACTTCTTCATCAACGGTCGCAACCTGCGCGGCGCGCAACCCGTTGAGGCGTTCAAGGCCGCGATCGACGAAGAGATCAAGAAAGCCGACGCCCAGCTCAAGAGCGGCACCAGCCGCGCCGGCCTGTACGCGGCCTTGACCAAGGATGGTCTGGACAAAGCGGCGCCGCCGCCCGCGGCCCCGGCGGCTCCCGGCGAGCCCGATCCGGGCACCGCCTTCAAGGCGGAAGTGGGAGCGGCACCCGTCCGCGGTCCCAAGGACGCGCTGGTGACGATCGTGATGTGGTCGGACTTTCAGTGCCCCTTCTGCAGCCGAGTCGAGCCGACCATTGCCAAGGTGCGCGAGGAGTACAAGGACAAGGTGCGCGTCGTCTGGAAGGATCTGCCCCTGCCGTTTCATCAGAACGCGATGCCGGCCGCCACGGCCGCCCGGGCCGCTGGCGAACAGGGGAAGTTCTGGGAGATGCATGACAAGCTGTTCGCCAACCAGGCGAACCTCGACCGTCCGAGCCTGGAGAAGTACGCATCGGAGCTGGGCCTGAACATGGGCAAGTTCAAGGCCGCGCTCGACAGCGAGAAGTTCAAGAAGGAGATCCAGGCGGACAGCGATGCGGGCGCGAAGATTGGCGCGCGGGGCACGCCGGCCTTCTTCGTCAACGGCAAGTTCTTGTCCGGGGCGCAACCGTTCGAATCATTCAAGGCCAAGATCGACGCCGAGATGAAGACCGCCGAGGCGCTGACCGCAAAGGGCACGCCGCGCAGCAAGGTCTACGAGACCCTGATGAAAGAGGCCAAGGCCGAGCTGCCCGGGGCGCCCGCGGGCGCCCCGGGAGCCGCTCCGAAGCCCGAAGCCGGTCCCGAGGCCGACAAGACCATCTTCCAAGTTCAGCCGGGGAATTCTCCGGCCAAGGGTCCCAAGAGCGCTCCGCTAACCGTTGTGGTCTTCTCGGACTTCCAGTGCCCATTCTGCCAGCGGGTGGAGCCCACCCTGACTCAGATGGAAAAGGAATACGAAGGAAAGATCCGGATGATCTGGAAGAACTACCCGCTGCCGTTTCACCAGAACGCCATGCCCGCCGCCGAGGCCGCCCTGGCCGCCGAGGCGCAGGGCAAGTTCTGGCCGATGCACGACAAGCTGTTCGCGAACAACACCGCGCTCGATCGTCCCAACCTGGAAAAGTACGCCCAGGAATTGGGACTCAATATGGCGAAGTTCAAGGCCGATCTGGACTCCGGCAAGTTCAAGAGCGTGATCGAAGCCGAGTCGAAGGAAGGTTCGGCCCTGGGGGTCACCGGCACGCCGGCGGTGTTCATCAACGGGCGCAAGATCTCCGGCGCCTACCCGTTCGATACCTTCAAAAAAATCGCGGACGAAGAATTGGCCAAAAAGACCTCCAAAAAGCGTGGATGATGCGCTCTCAGACCGTGGGTGACACCCGGTTCACGAAACGCGCCCTTCATCCGGAGGGCGCGTGAGCGGACGCCGCCTGATCGGGGTGGCTGTCACCGTGGGGGCCATCGCCGTGGTCGCGGTTCAGTTTTTCGCGGCCACCGGCGAGGCTCTGGAGCGCACGCGCGCGGCGTCTTGCCGCGCGCTGGCGCCCGACCCCATCCCACCGTCCTTGTTGAACGTCGATGCGCCGGACTTCGAACTGTCCGACGCGGAGGGGCACAAGATATCGTTGCGCTCACAGCGCGGGCACCCGGTGCTGCTGAACTTCTGGGCTACCTGGTGCCCGCCCTGCACCGAGGAGATGCCCTCGATGGAGACCTTGGCGGCCGGTCTGGAAGGCAGCGACGTGCGCACCATGGCGGTCAGCGTCGATGAGAACTGGGCCACGGTAAAGAGCTTCTTTGCACAGGGAACCCGACTCGGGGTGTTGCTTGACCCCAGCAAAGAGGTGCCCAAGCGCTACACCACGGAAAAATATCCCGAGACATTCTTCATCGACGCGCAGGGTCGGGTGCGGCACTACTTCATCAACAAGCGGGACTGGTCGAAACCGGAAGCTATCGCCTGCCTGGAGAGCCTGCGCTGATCGCGAGGACGCTCGCGTCTCGCTGCGGGGCACCCCATAATAGGGGGTGATGAGCGCGGCTGCCCCGACGACCCAGACCTACTACGATCGATTCTCGCGCACCTACGACGATCACCGCCATCACGGCTATCACCGGATGATCGACGAGCTCGAGCTGGACTTGATCCGGCAGTACGGCAGCGGGCGTGACGTGTTCGAGGGCGGATGTGGCACGGGCCTTCTTCTGAAGGAGGCCGCGCAAGTGGCCCGGCGCGCCGTGGGTTTGGATTTGTCGCGGGGAATGCTGAGCCAGGCGCAAACCCGAGGATTGCAGGTCGTACAGGGATCCCTCACCCATATTCCGCTGCCGTCCGCGTCGTTCGACCTCGCGTACAGCATGAAGGTGCTGGCCCACATTCCACCGATCGAACATGCGCTGGCGGAGCTCTGCCGTCTGGTACGTCCCGGCGGCCACCTGCTCCTGGAGTTCTACAACCCCTGGTCGTTGCGCTATCTAGCGAAGAAATGGGGTGGACCCGCACGCATCGCCGACGGCACCACGGATCACGACGTGTTCACGCGCTACGACACGCTGGCTCGGGCGCGGTCCTATCTGCCTGCGGGCGTCAAGGTGATCGGCGTACGTGGCGTCCGCGTCGTCACGCCGACGTCGCGCCTGTGGTCGATCCCGCGTCTGGGGATGCTGGTCGAACGGGTCGAGCACGCGGTTTGTGACCTGCCCGGCCTGCGCCGGCTAGGTGGTTTCATGATCGTCGTCGCGCAAAAGATCTGAGCCATGAGCCCGCCGCGCGCCGATATCTTGCTGGCGGATGACGAGCGCTCGGTGCGGGAGTTCCTGGCGATCTATCTCAAGCGCGCGGGCCACAAGGTGCAGACGGTCGCCAGCGCGGCGGAGGCGCGGGTCGCTATCGCGCAGCATGAGTTCGACATCGTGATCACCGATCTGCGGATGCCGGACGGCACGGGACTGGACGTGCTGGAGGAATCGAAGAAGGCCTATCCCGACACCCAGGTCGTCGTCGTGACCGCCTACGCCACCGCCGAGACAGCGATCGCCGCCATGAAGGCCGGAGCCTACGACTACCTCCTGAAACCCTTCAAGGTCGACGAGGTCGGCCTGGTGGTCGAGCGTGCGCTCGAGCGGCGCACGCTGCAGCGCCAGAACGTCACGTTGCGCGCCGAAATCCAGGGGCGCTATCGTCTGGATCGGTTGCTCGGCAAGTCGGCCGCCATGGGCCGGCTGTTCGACATGATCCGAAAGATCGCGCCCGCCCGGACCAGCGTGCTGCTGGTGGGCGAATCGGGAACCGGCAAGGAGCTGGCCGCCCGCGCCCTACACGAGCTTTCACCTCGCGCCGATCATGCGTTCGTGGCCGTCAACTGCGGCGCGATCCCCGACGCGCTCCTGGAATCGGAACTGTTCGGCCATGTCCGTGGCGCCTTCACCGGCGCCACCACCGACAAGGAGGGACTGTTCGAGGCGGCCAGCGGCGGCACCCTGTTCCTGGACGAGATAGGCGAGCTCCCGCAGTCGATGCAGGTCAAGCTGCTGCGCGCGCTGCAAGAGAGGCGCGTCAAACGGGTGGGAGGCGTCGCCGAGAAGGAGGTGGACGTACGCGTCGTAGCGGCCACCAACCGGGATCTGGAGACCGAGGTCGAACGGGGCACGTTTCGCCAGGACCTCTTCTATCGCCTGAACGTCATTCAGATTCGCATGCCGCCCCTGCGGGAACGTCGCGAGGACGTGCCGCTTCTCATCGAGCACTTCCTGCGCAAGTTCTCGGCCGAACATGGACGAAGCGTGACGGAGATCGATCCGGCTGCGATGTCCGCGCTGACTGGGTACAATTTTCCGGGTAATGTCCGCGAGCTCGAGAACTTGGTCGAACGCGCGGTCACCCTCTCGTCCGATACCCGCATCACCATCGAGGGCTTGCCCGAGCTGCGCGCGGGAGGCACGCGCGGCGCGGCCCCCACCGTCGAGCTGCCCGCCGAGGGCCTGAACCTGGAAAACGAGGTCGAGTCCTTCGAGCGCGGCATCATCCTGCGCGCCCTCGAGCGCACGAGAGGCAATCGCACCGAGGCGGCTCGTTTGTTGGGAATCTCATTTCGGTCGATGCGCTACCGCCTGTCCAAACTGGGAATCGCCGGCGGCGACGACGGCGGCGGGCCCGGCGCAGATGCGGAACCGCCCCCCGATGTGGTCTAATCGCAAGCGCGATGACCTTGCGGCGTGCCCCGCGGATCGGCCTGATGGCTGTTGCCGGCGCCTTGGCCACAGTGGCGGTTTTCGGCGTCGCCCGGTACTCCTTGCGATCGGCGCTCGCGCTGCGAAGCACCTGGCCCGCCGGGGCCGACGCGGTGCTGCTGCCTCCCGTCCCGGCCCTGCGCATAGCGAGCGTCGGTCACCGGGAAATGGCGGCCGATCTGGTCGCCGCCTACGCGAATGTCTACTTTGGTTCGCAAATCATCTCCCACGGCGATCAGATCTCGCTGGCCCGCATGCTCAATGCCGCGATCGATCTCGATCCTCGCTTTCACCGGTTGTACATGCGGGGCGCCGCGATGCTGGTCTACAACGGACGCGCGATCACGGTCGACGCCCTCCTGGCGGCCAATGCCCTGCTGGCACGCGGGAGTCGCGAATTTCCGGACGACTGGGAGCTCCCGTTCCAGGTGGGGTTCAACCTGCTGTTCGAGCTACCGCGCTTGGTGGGTGAGACCGATCCGCGCGTCTTCGACTGGCGACAGCAAGGCGTCGAAGCCTTGCGCCAGGCGACGCTGCTGGACGGGGTGCCGCCGTGGCTGCCCAACCTTGCCGCCCGCATGTTGACCCGGCAGGGCGGCGAAGAGCTGGCCATTCATCACCTGGAGCGGACGTTCGAAGTCACGAACAACCCGGCTACGCGCGCGGAAATCGCACGGAAGTTGGCCCAGCTGCGAGGCCGGCGCCTGGCCGACGAGCTGGCGGCCGGAGCGGCCGCGCTACAAAAAGCGATCGCGGACGGCTACCCCTATGCCCCAGAGGCGTTTTCCCTGATCATGGGCCCGCGCGCTGCCCCGGGGATTGATCTCGACCGCCTGCTTCGGCAACCACCTGAATCACGCTGAGGCGGGCCCGGGACGGAAGGGCGGCGGACGCTTCTCGACCACGACCAACATCCGGAAGCCAATCAGGCGGTACGCCCAGGACGGCAGCCGCCGCTCCACGGCATTGAGCAGGCGCCACAGCATCAGAGGCAGCACGGGCGCTCGACTGAAGCCTCCCGACGTCGGGTGCGCCAGGCCGGCGAAGCGGTCCACGGAGCTCACCCGCAGGCCGGGAAAGCGCGTCGCGAACTGGGCCAGCCCACGCTTGCGACCAAAGATCAGGGTCGGGATGGCCTGATTCGCGTCGAAGGGATCCTTGCCCCCCGGGGCCTCCACCTGTGCGGCCAGCGGATCCACGCCCAGAATCAACGGCTCGGGGTGCAACCAGCGGTACACCGGAAACGAAAACGGGCTCAGGTAGGGCTCGCACATGACGATCCGACCACCGGCCACCAGAACCCGGGAGGCCTCGTCGAAGAACGCGGCCGGCGCCGACAGATGATGGAGAACGTCGAACAACACGAGCGCCCCCACCGATTCGTCGGGCAGAGGTAGCTGATGCGCGCTCACCTCGCGGTCGTGCCACGGCGCCAGGACGATGTCCGTCAGCTCCAGGTTGGGAATGAACGACCGCGCGAAGCCAGGGCCCGAACCAATCTCCACCGCCGTTCCCAGCGCGGCGTCCGGCAACTGTCTCGCGATCCGCCCATACCATTCTGCGTACAGGATGCGGAGGGCCTCGTTTTTCCGCCAAACCTCGCGGTGTCTGTCGTACCGCTCCAGGGTACGAACCCGTTGCTCGTCCGAAATCACGGCCGGGTTCAGACGAACTTCAGTTTGCGGGCCGCTATCAACGACATGCGCAAGAGCAACAAGCCGTGCTTCCAGCGTGAGATATTGGTTTGCCCGTACACCCGATC
>PMNO01000148.1:0-2020 GCA_003161835.1 Myxococcales bacterium
TGGTCACGGACCCGCCTACGCGCTGGACCTCTTTCAAGTCCGCGGCCTGCTTGCCCGATCGGATCGTGAAATACCCCACGAGAGCGTTCAGGATCCCGACGTATGTCGCCCATTTGCCCGTCGTCAGAAACGCGAACGGCGCGAGGTTCAGAGCGATGAGCCCTTGAACGAATACGAGCGCGCCGAACAGGCTCTTGAGGTACATCCGTAGTCGAAGCGCGATGGCGTCGATGGTGTCGAAGAATTTGTCCACAGTGGGGTTCATGGTGTGGTCCGGTCCTTTCGTTGCGCGCGGTCGCGGAGGTCGCTGATCAGAACCTTCGCCGCTGGAATGAAATCGGAGTCCAGCACCTTGGCGATGGCAAGAAACTCTGACCCACGGCCATCGCCGCTAATTTCGTAGAGCCTCTCCGCAACCGCTGAGATGCTCTGTCCAAAAGCTTGGAGTTCCAGGATGACATCCTTGAGCTGTTTTCGGTCGACGCTGATTCGTCCTCCGCCACCGCCGACGCCGTTGCCGTTCTGTTGTTCATTGCTCACGGGCCCCCCGGTTCGAGTTCATCTTCGCTTGGCGCACGCCGCGTTCACGGCGCTCGCGATCATCTCGGTGTTCTTGTTCTTGATCTCTTCGTGTAGCGCGGTCATGGCCCCCGCCATCTGCTGCATGGCCGCGGTGGTCTGCACCTGGGCGCGGGTGTCGTCTTTAAAGTGGTCTATCCAGATCGGAATGAAAATGTTGAGCAGGCGGATGCCCTGCCAAATGGCCACGAATACCAGGAGGCCCAGGACCCCGTGGTTGAACATGGTGCCGACGGCGCGCTTCTTGAGCGACTCCATCGACACGGGGGTCTCTGGCCTGATGTCGAAGTCTGGCATCCTAGGTCCAGAAAATCAGCGCGATCCCGTTCGCGCCGTTGCCGCCCGCGCCCGACTGGAATGTGAGCGCCGCCGCNNCCCGCCGCCTGAAAAATCATTCGCCGTGCCTGCTGGGCCATTGTTGCCGATGACCCCGGCCGCGCTGCCCGTAGCCTGGGTTGGGACGGCGAGTCCGCGATCGTTGAAGCCACCGTTCCCCCCCGCGAACGTAATTCCCCCTCCGCCTCCGCCCGCGCCGCCAGTTCGACCAGAAATGGAGGATGCGAAGCTTCCATTACTTCCCGCGGCGCCTACGCCACCGGCAGCTCCACCGGTTGCATTTGTGCTTCCAGAACCAACGGTCGCGCCCGCCGCGCCACCGGCAACGGTGGTCCCTGCATTCCCGACGCTTCCACCGGCCGCCCTGAGGAACGTCCCGAACAGTGTGTCGCCACCCGCAATCCCGTTGTTTCCGTTGGCATTGATCGTCTGCCCTGCTCCTCCTGCTCCCCCTGCTCCAACGGTGACCGAGATTGACGAGCCAAGCAGCGCAGTCGCAAATACCCCCGTTGCGCTGCCGCCCAAGCCGCCGCCGCCCGCACCTCCCGCCGCCGCCGCAACGCCACCCGAACCGCCGCCGCCGCCCGCACCGATGAGGTAGACGGTGGCTATCTTAGCCCCCGAAGGGACTGGGACAACCGTCACTCCGGTAGCCGTGATCGTCGAGACTACCGGCGAGATGCCGATCACGCCGTTCGCTGCGTCACCCGCTGCGCTGCCTCGTCTGCCGACTGGGATAGACATGGCGCTCCTTACGGCTGAGTGGCGTTAACGTAGACGTCGNNCGGCAACGCCGGGTTCATGGCCGTGGATGGGAGCGTGAAGAACGCGGTCGACAGGGCCTTGTTCGAGTTGCTGGGGCTCTGCTGGTTCGTGCCTTCAAGCGTCAGGGTGCCCGTGGGGGTGCCCGTGATTCGGATCTCGAAGTTGCAGGTTCCGAACTGCGACGTGTCAATTTCGACGTCCTGAGTGACCGTCGCCGCCCCGGTGGCGTTGTTGGCGCCGAGTGAGGCGATGAACTGCCTGGTCAGGATTTCATTTGCCATACCATGGCCAATGCGATCCAATTGGCCATTACATGAGCGCCTTCGTGCCACCGGAACCC
>PMNO01000148.1:2033-2704 GCA_003161835.1 Myxococcales bacterium
GGCTGGGGGACGAGATCGACCGCGAGATCTACCGGTTCATCAACCAGGAGGCGCCCGAGGAGGTGGCAGATCTACCTGACTTCGACTTCGAGGCCACCCGCGACGCACTGCAGACGGTCCCCCTGCCTCAGCAGACGGCCGACATCATCGGGGCCTTCAGTGAGCACCCAGACGTCGGCCTAGCGGCGACGAGGCTCGTGGACAGGGTACAGACCTACCTGGTCGGGAAAGTGCCCCACAGGGTCCACCAGAGCCTCGCAGGGCCCATCCAGGAGATGCCGGCCCACAGCGACGTGGCGCGCTTCCGCCGCACCTGGGCAATCGCCGTGAAGCCCCTGGNNGGTCGCCGACCTCCAGGCGATGTACCCGTTGATCTGGCAGCGCATGAGCGCGGGGGTCGACACGGGCCTGGCGCGGAAGAAGACGGCTGAGCCGAAGTTCCGCCTGTCCATCCGCAAGGAGCAGCTCCTGCGCATCCTTGTGAAGCGAGAGGACGCCACCAGCCGGGCCATGGGCGTGGCCCTCCAGGCGCAGTTCAAGGCGCAGGCGGCAGCACAGGCCCCAAAACCGCCAAAGGCCAAGCGGGAGAACTCGGCGTCCATCGAGTCGAGCGCGGCTGACCGGATCGCCGAGGGCTAGGCGGATGACCTGGCGCGCGAAACTCGATGAGC
>PMNO01000082.1 GCA_003161835.1 Myxococcales bacterium
TGGTAGCTGTTTTGGCCGAGCGCGTTTATGTAGAGCGAATAGCGCGCCACCACCTGGGTGCGGGTCAAGACGTCGCGGCTGAGCTCGGCCCTGAGGTGGCTGCGGTTCTCGTCCTCGATTGTGGCCCGGGATTGTCCCGAAAAGCCCTCTCGAAACGTCGCGCGGTCGGGATACGAGACCAACACCAACTCGGCGCGCATTGCCAGGAAGATGCCCAGGGGCAACGGCGTCGTGAGGCGCACGGCGCCCACGTGACGCAGCAGGGTTTCGGTGTAGCTGTTGGATCGATTCCACTGAATCGCATAGCCGGCACCGATCAGGACTAGACCCGTGCGGGTGACGTCCAGCCGGCCGGAGAAGAACTGATCCGCATGCGCCGCTTGGTCCGGATCGGGGATCGCTGCGCAACGGCCCGAAGCGCAGCCCGGCTCAGAAACCAACCGGACACCGGCGAACTTTCGAAACTCGACACCAGCCGTGGCCACGGCCTCCCAGTCGGCTCCTCCGTCCGCGGTTTCGCTCGCCCAGCGATATTCCACGGCGAGCGCCGGCGCGCTGAAGTCGTAGGTACGCAGGGGTTTGTACACAAACCAGCGATATCCGGTTCCGATTCCCAGAGTGCCGGACTGGCCGATCGCACGAACGATGCGGACCGTCGGCGACAGGGAGCGAAAGTCGCGGGCCACACCTGAGAGCTCCCGTTCCGCGGCCGTTCCGGCCTGGATCGCCTCGTACGAGCTGCCGTTGATGGCGATACGCGTGCGCTCGCCGACGGCCAGGCGCCACGTCCCCGAGGTCTCGATTATCCCGACATTTTCGCTGCGCGCACGCGGCTCGGAAAAGGCCTTGGCCGCCCCCAGGACGGAAAAAGCGACATCCTGGGACGCTCCGATGCGATCGGCCGCCGACCATCCCAGGACGGCTCTCCCCAGCGCAGAGGCGACGTGCGGCGGCCCGCCTGGACCGCCGCCTTGGTCTGCCCAATGGACGTTGCTGTCGTATTCGGCGCCCAGCTCGCCGTGCAACCTGACTTCATCCGCACGGGCGCCAGCGGCGCACGTGGTTAGGGTCGTCACGACGGTGAACCAGACGTATTCAGGGGAAAACGCCGGTGGGCGGCGGCGCATCGGCCTCGCAGTCTACATCAGTGCCGCCGCACACGGCGGTCACCCGGCTTGATTGTCAGCTGATCCATGCGCGCGCTGAATCCGTCGGTGGGCCGCCTTGTCGTCAGTGAGCGGCTTTGGCGCTGTCTCGGAGGGCTTTCGCGTTCGCGGACACCTGGACGGAACGGGCGCGCAACGCCGCCAGCGCCCACTCCATGGCCGCCAGATTCCCAGCGGGCGAGCCCGCTACCTCGAGGCGCCGAATTTCGGCCAGGGTGGAGGCATCAAGGATCTCGCGAAACTGGGTGGCGAGAGATCCCGCGCTATCGGCGACGGCGGCGGATGCCATCAGCGACGGCTGCGCCTTGTTTCCGGCACCTACCGTCGCCGAGATGGCCGTAATCGAAGGGGGCGCCGCCAGCCCGCCGGCGGGTGCGATGGTCGCGGTTCCTGTTGGCACGCCCGCGCCAGTTCCGACCACCGCCGGGCCCAACGTCGGCCCAGCGGTAGTGGGCGGTCCGGTGCCCGCCACTTCGGTCCTGGTCGGGGTGCTCGAAGATTGTGGGTTGGTCCCGGGCGCCGCTGACTTGTCGCCGGCGCCGAAGACCGCCGCCGGGGCGGCCGCGGATCCGGTGGTGGCGAGTCGCCGTTTGGCCTGCTCCAAGGGCGAAAATGGATCGCGCTCCAACTGGCCTGCATGCCGCCGCAGCTCGTTGCGCGCGCGCAGGTCCGTCACCCGTCCAGCCAGGGTATCCGCTTGACGCGCCAGTCGACGGGCCTGGTCGGCCAGGATGTCAGCCTTGGCTTCCAGGACGGCGCGATCGTCCGATGGCTTGGCCTCCGGGCCCGACGCCCACGCCCTCGGGGTCTCGAGCGGCCCTGGCTGTGGGGGAGCGACCACGGGCCACCTTGCGTCAATCTCGGTAAGGCGGCGCGCCAGCGCCTCGGCGTCCGCCATGCGGCTCCGGAGACGATAATCGTCGCGCAACCCGCGGTTGTCTCGCTTGAGGGCGTCAATCTCGGCGTTCAATCGATCGAGCTCAATGCGGAGGCGCTGCCTTTCGGCCACCACCTTGGAAGATCGTGCGGACGACCCTCCGATCTTGAACTCAGCCTTGGACTGAGCGCGGACGGACCCCGACAAGCTCGTGAGCGCGGCCAGTAGAATCCATCCTAGGGCGAAGCGGGGCATGTGCTGCAACTGTCCTTCAGCGAGAAGGTCAAAGCAACGGCCGTACCATTCCCGTCAAGGGCCTTCGTCGCGAGGCGATACCGCACCGGCGCAAGATCGCTGGACGAAACCTGGCGGATGTCTCAGTTTTCTGACAAGACCGCCGAGAAACCATTGCGCCGTCGAAGCGTGTTTGAGGGGCTCACAGTATGCTGAACATACGTACGGTTTCCAGATGGTTCGGAATCACTTTCTTGTCGGTGTGGGGGGCTCTGTGGGGGTGCGCCTCGGCTCCAAGCGCACCGTCCGCCCCGGCGATCCGGGCTCGCTTGGCCTCGGATTTCTACCCCTTGGATGCAGGTTGGAAATGGGCGTATGACCTGGAACGGCAGGGCGAGCACATGCTCGCCGTGTATGCGGTCCTGGAACGGACCCCGGAAGCCGCGATCGTCCAAGCCGGAGATGAGCGCATCGAGTACGCCGTGACCGCGCAGGGGGTGGCGCAAAAGGAGGGCGTGATCGTGGGGGATTTCGTGCTGAAGAATCCCATCGCGCTCGGCGCCGAATGGAACGTCTTCGCGGGCAAGGCGAGAATCACGTCGGTCACGGAAAGAGTCAGCGGTCCGTCGGGCGAATACCAGGCCTGCGTCGTGGTGGAGACCTTGCGATCGGATCCGGTACGCCTGTCTCGGACCACGTATGCGCCCGGTATCGGTCCGGTCGCGATCGAGGTGCAGGTTCAGGCGCAGGGCCGATTCGTTACCACCCTGCGGGCCAGCCTGCGGGGCACAACCAAACCAGGGCAGGATCCGCTGGCCAGCGCGCCCTGAACAGCGCGAACCGGCCTCGCGCTACTTGACCGGAGTCGCGCGCAACGAGGCCTTTCCGTCTTTTACGTAGACGGAGAAACGCACCGTGCGGCAGACGTGTTTGGTCATTAGAGCCGAGCGGTTTTCCTCCAGCCGTTGGCGAAACCTTTCCAGGGTCAGACCCGCGGCTGATTCGCCGCACTGCTGTTTGGCGGCCAGAAACTGAAGATAGACTTCCTGCACGTGATGATCTTCGTCAATCGGCTCGGGCTCTTCACTGGGCGCGAGCCCGAAGATTGACGCCGGGGCTGGGGGAATCGAAGGCGTTTTGGGTGGCGGTCGCGATGCGGTCGGAAAGGCGGGCGGCACGAACGCGGCGGGTGGGGGCGGAGCAAACGCCGGAGCGGGTGGGGGGGAAAACGCCACCGCCGCTGGCGGTGCCGCGAAGGGGCTGAGCGACGGAGCGGTGAACAGGCCACCGGTCGCGAATGCGCTGCCGGCCACGGGGGCGTCTCCATGCACGGCGGCGGACGAGGTCCCGGCGGCAATCGCTCCCGAGAACGACGTTGCCATGGCGTGGTGTTCGATCGCAGCGTTGATGTCCCGCGCGATACCTCCGAAGCCGCCGCCATACCGCGCGTCGTTCATTTTCGTGGCCTCTCCACGGGCCAACGTCCGCAGCTCCCTCCGCATACGGGCGATGGGCGCTTCGACTTCGAGGCGCTGGAGCAGAAGGCCAATCGCGATTGCGGCCAGGATCGAGGCCACCAGGGAAATCCAGGGGAAGGTGTCCCACTTGAGATCGCGTGCAGAGGTGTTCACCAGCAGCGACGTGAGATCGGCCTTTGCCGGCTTCTTGCCGATGAGGACGTAGTAACCCTGCTGTTGCGATGCCTGACCTGGGAACGCGGCCGCCACCGCCAGATATGTGTCCGCGCCGATGTCGAGGGGAATCGCGGGCGTGCGCTTGACGTCGGCGATCTCAGCCTTGTGCTGGGCGACGAGGCCGGGCAGGACCCCCAACGCCGCTGGGTCCAAGGTTGACGCGACGACCTTGCCGCGCAGCAACAGCGCGACGTCCATGTCCAGGTTCCTTTTCAGACGCTCGGCGAATTGGGGACCGGTCTCCGCGCCGATGATCAAAGCGCCGACGATCCGGTCGCGATTCTTGGACAGCACGGGGGCTCCCGCCACCCGCACGAGATGTCCTCCCGCGCCCCACACGTCGTCCGACAGGTATCCGCGCAAGGCGTCCGCGATCACCTCGGCGCCGCCAATATTCTCGCCGTACTCCTTTTCGTCCTCGCCGACCCGCCCCACCACGCGACCGTTTCCGTCGATGGCGGCGATGGTCGCGATCCCCGCGGTGGACAGATCGGGGAGCAACGATCGGATGCGACTTTGAACCGTCTTGTGCTGCACACCAATCTCGCCCGCGCCGTGCGAGGCACTGTCCAATGCCTCTGAGAGGATGGCGTCACGGCCCAGCTTGGCGACGCGATCGATCCATTTGTGGGCATCGACCTTGAGCAGCTGTTCGGCGGCGTACTGGGCGCGATCCAGGCGCTGCCCTTCCAGCTCCTCGAGCTTCTGAGCCATGGGCCGGGGCGCGGTCAGAGCGATGGAAAGCGCGACGCCCGCGGCGACGGCGACCAGGATGAACCAGATCTTGGAAAGAAACATTGAACCTACCGTCTCTTGCTCTTCGGTCTATTCGGTCGAGCCTTTGGTTTCAGGATCCTTGGCCTCGGAATTCGACGAATCGGATTCCTTGGAGTCCACATCTTTCGCGTCCGGTTCCTTGGCGTTCCGCGCCGCCTCCACGCGCACCGTCAGATCCTGCTTGCCGGTCGTGTCAATCGGTTCCTCGTGGACCCATCGCCCCATCGACCACACCTTCAGGGTTGCCTTGCCGTCGGGCACGCCGCTCGGCATCTGAAAGCCGCCGCGATCGTCGACCAGCGCGTAGTACGGGGAATCGACCACAATCACGGAGATCGTCAAGTGTGGATATTCCGAACAGCGCACGAGATAGCCGCCCGGTGCCCCGAACTTCTGATGACGAAATGTTCCGGGGTTCAACCGCTCGATCGGCATCATCGAACTGTCCGCCGGCGTCGAAAGTTCGTGGGTGATCTTTCCAATGTTCTTGAATTCGACGACAGAGCCCGGCCCCACCACGACCACCCGCGGCTGCGCGTCAAGACCGGCGATTTCGACTGTCACGGTTTTCGGCGGGGGGGCGTGGATGCCGCTGATACCGTCCAGCACGACCACGGTGCCGGACCTTCCAGAACTCGGCCGGACAGGAACATTGCCATTTTCGAGTCGCCAGTATCCTTGATTGAGGCGGGTGGCTCGGGCGACATCCGGCAGGTGCACGGTCCCCTTCACGGTGCCGGCCACGGCGCGAGGGCCCGTCCACAAACCAACAATTGCGAACAGGAGGGCGGGGGCCGACAGCGTCCGGATGAACCTGGGAATCTTCATCGGGGATGGCACGGTAACTTGACGGTTCGGAGCCTGTCAAACCTGAGAACGGTCGGCGGAACCGTGCGCTTTGTGCGGCCAGCGTCTATGCTGCGCCGCCAACCAAAATGACGACCACCCCCACGAAACACCTGGACACCTTCGCCAATCCCAAACCGGAACGCGACTACGTGATCCGATTCGACTGCCCGGAGTTCACGTGCCTGTGCCCCAAGACCGGCCAGCCCGATTTCGCGGTGATTCAGGTGGAATACGTTCCCGACCGCTTGTGCGTGGAGCTGAAGTCCTGGAAATTGTATCTATGGTCCTACCGCGACCAGGGTGTATTTCACGAAGCGGTGACCAACAAGATCTTGGACGATCTGGTGGCCGCCGTCGCACCGCGCCGCATGCGCGTACAAGCGGTGTTCAACGTGCGGGGGGGAATCACGACCACGGTGGTCGTTGAGCACGGTGTCTCTGACGTTCGGGCCACGCCTTAGCCACGGCGCGCGCCGGTCCGTTCGGCGCTGGGGCGCTATTTCTTCTTCTTGCCCTTGGTCTTTCCGCCGGCCGGCTTGGAGCCTTTCTTTTTTCCCTATGCGGGGCGCGCGCCCTCGTCGTTGGCGGGCATCGCCGCCGCGGTCACCACGGCGGGGGCCGCTTGCGCCTGATCCTTGTTTTGGATCACCGCCAACGCCACGCGCGTTTCACCCAGGAGATCACGGGCCCCCGGAATACGCGTCGCCTTCTCGTCGCGCTCAATCTGCTTTTCCAGCTTGTCCACGCATTCCTTGCATGATTTCGACCCGAGGCGCGTCATCGCGTACAGGAGCGCCTGGTGGACCGGGAAACGGTCGGGGCCGATGGCGGCCAGCGGCTTCATGGCGGCAATCAAGAGCGGAATCCCCTTGGCCGAATCTCCGGAGAATCCGATCGCGAAAGCGGCCTTTTCGGCGCGGGTCCACGAAGGATCGGACAGCTTCTTGCCGTAGCAATCCAGGTCCGAACCACATTCCTTGGCGACCGCCATGCGATCCAATGCCTCGGCGAACTTGCCCACCGCTTCGGTCTCCTTGGCCGCCAAGGCCTTGAAGGCGTCGTACTGATCGGCGCCCGCGATGCGGCCAAAATCAATCGCGGCGCTGGCCCTCAGATTCGACCCCTTTTGTCCATCGATGGTGACATAGCCGCTCTTGGCCAGCTCGAAGAGCGTCGGGATGGCGCGGCCGTCTCCGGCCAGATAGAGGCCGTCCGCGGCGGCATTTCGTTCGAGAAAGTCCGCCTTGGAGTCCTTGGCCTTCGCGATCAGTGTGTCCACGCCCGATGGATCGGCGATGAAGCCCAGCGCGATGAGCATCGCCATATGCTCGTCACCGCGCTGCTTTTCTTTCAGCTTTGCTTGCAGGGCCGGCACGGCTTTGCGCGCCCTCAGATCGCCAAGCAGGATGGCCGCCTTCTTGGGCACGACGCCCGGGGTGCCCACCGGGGCTGGCTCTTCAAACTTCAGCTGTTTGGCCATCGCCTGGATGTCGGAATTTTTCTCGTTCAGGAGCTCGATCAGGGGATCGATCGCCGGCGTGCCCAGGCGTACCAGCGCCAGACGACACTCATGAAAGATGTTCGCCCCGCGCCCGGTCATGAACAGGCCCTTGATGAGGGCGGGGATCGCCGCGGGATCGCGCATCTCGGCCAGCCCCAGTGCGGCCTTTTGGTTGAGCGCGAAGTCCTGTTCGTCGGCGGAGGTGCCCAGAATCCGGGTCAGGGTCGGCGTGGCGCGTTTGTCGCCGATGCGCACCAGGGCGCGCATGGCCGCCAACTTTGCGTTGTTCGCGCGTGACTTGACGGGCAGCGGCTTCTCGGCGGCCTTGATCAGCGCGTCGACGGCGTCGGTGGCCTTCATGTCGCCGAGGACGCCGGCGGCGATCGTCGTGCGATCGAAGTCGTCATCGCTGTAATCCAGCGCCTCGATCAGCACCGGCTTGGTGCGATCGTCCTTGTAGCGGGCCAGCGCTTCCAGGTGCTCCGGCCGTTTCGTGTCCTTGTACAGCTCCACCAGGGCCGGGACCGCGGGGCGCGCCTTTTCAACGTCCATGTTCGCCAGGTGGTCCAGCGCCTCCTTCTGGGTCCGGAGGTTCGTCAGTTGCTTGGCCCACGTCATCGGATCGTTGGGATCGCCCGAACAACCGGAAACCAACAGGGCGAAGGGAAGCAGACCAAGGACGACGATCGCGGAAACGGACGGGAAAATGCGCATCGGGAGAGCCTCCGTCGCAGCAGCGGGAAATCCACTGCGGTAAAACGCGCGCCTAGCTAATCACCGCCGGATCCAAAAAGCCAGCGGGGTTCAACCGGGCGACGCGGCACGCGGCCCGCGGTGTCGGCGGCCTTCCGACAAAACGCCCGGGGTTTTCGTTCTCGGCAGCCGCAAAATGCACAAGACCATGCGACCATAGCGGGCATGCGCCCCCCTCCGGCCCATCGCCATCCGGTTCGCGTCCCGTTGCAGGCCGCAGCCCCGATCTTGGCCACCCTGCTTGCCGCATGCGGCACGCCACCGCTGCCGATGCCCGCGTCGCTGCCATCCTCCCCTTTATCGAGGCCCGCCGGGGCGACGCCGTCGGCACTGGCTGCCACGGGGGCCGAGGCGCGTGGCGATGAAGCGCATTTTGGGGATCTGCACCAGCTGACGTTCGCGGGCGAAAATGCGGAGGCCTACTGGTCGCCCAACGGCGCTGAACTGATTTTTCAGGCGCGCGCCGCCGCCGCCGGTTGCGACCGCATCTATCGCATGAATGTCCTGGCACTCGCCCCCGTTCCCCTGGCGGTGTCGAGCGGTGCGGGGGCAGCCACCTCCCCGTTCTTTGTGCCGGGCACCCACGACGTGATCTTTTCCTCCACCCAGCGGGCGGGTGTGGCGTGCCCGCCGCGGCCCGATCAGAGCCACGGGGACACGTGGGCGCTGGATCCCGGCTATGACATTTTTCGCACAGCGGCCGACGGGTCGAACGCGCGCCGGCTCACGGCAACTCCGGGATACGACGCCGAGGCGACCATTTGTCCGGTCGACGGTTCCATCATCTTCACCTCGGTTCGGGACGGCGATCTGGACCTGTATCGGATGGACGCCGATGGTCGCAACGTCCGCCGGCTGACCAACCAGATCGGTTACGACGGCGGCGCTTTCTTCGATAACGACTGCTCACATATCGTATGGCGGGCCTCGCGTCCGGCCCCGGGTGCCGCGCGCGACGAATACCAGGCGCTGTTGAAACAGGGATTGGTGTGCCCGACGAAACTGGAGCTGTGGGTTGCCGACGCGGACGGCACCAACGCCATGCAGATCACCTACCTGGACGCGGCGTCATTCGCGCCGTCGTTTTTTCCGGGGCAGCCGCGCGTCATCTTTTCATCCAACGTGGGCGATGCGCGGGGACGGGAATTCGATCTGTGGGCCATCGACGTCACGGGCGCGAACCTGGAGCGCGTGACCACGTCTCCCGGCTTCGACGGATTTCCGATGTTCGCGCCCGATGGTCGGCATCTGGCGTTTTCGTCGAAGCGTGCCACGCTTCCCTTGGCCCCAGACACGAACGTGTTCGTCGCCCGCTGGCAGGAACGTGTGGTGCGGCGCTTCGCCGAAACGCCGGCGGACCGCGTGCTGGCGGACGTGCGCTGGCTTGCGGATCCCGAGCGTGGGGGGCGCGGGATCGGAACAGCGGGACTGGAGGCGTCCGGAACATATATCGAAGCCCGCCTCCAACGTTTGGGCCTGGCGCCCGCGGGCGTGGGCGGCAGCTTCCGACAGATCTTCGCGGTGCCGACCGAGATCAAGGTCGGCGCCGA
>PMNO01000271.1 GCA_003161835.1 Myxococcales bacterium
TCGAAGCCGTTACCGAGAACCCATGCCAGTACGCCCCTGAAAGGGACCTGGAGAACATCGCCATGTGAGCCGGGCGAAAACGTCGTGGGCTGCTCGCGACTCCTCGGAGCGGGAAAGAATCGATTGTGATCCCCCACTGGAATGCTGATCGACCCGGAAGCATTGTTCACGTAGCCGAAGTGGGCCACGAAATCGTGCGGCCCCGTCTTCTCGACGCAACGAAGAGTGGGGCGCACGGCCTCCACCCTGGAACACGCATCCGGATCACGCTTCCTCAGCGCGGCGATCTCTGTCTGCAGTTGTTGCGATACTTCATCCGCATTCGGATCGGTCAACTGGCTGTCGCACGCGCCCCCGGCGCCAGCCAGCATCACAACCACCATCGGCCACTTGTGTACAAAAAATGATCTATTCATGTCACTCCTCACCCGTGTATTGGAACGTTTGGAATCTCTTCCACCGTACCATCCGAAGTGCACCGCCGATGCCGCGGACGGTCACAGTCTCGCGACAGTTGTGTTTCGGGAATTTACTTGTTAAATCAGAAGGTTGGCAGGGACGTTCGCGGTCAAGACGATCGCCGCGCAAGGCGCGCCTGCTCAGGGGCGGGTAGGCAATCTGCGCAACGTTACGAANNTCCGGGCGAACGGTCACATGTTGTACTTGAACAACATGGGCCGACTGACCCCCGACAGATCGAACAGGAATCCGAATTGGAAATTCACCAGGCCATCGTTGGCGTCGACCAGGCCGCGCGGCGGGTTGGGGAAAGGTTGAGCCTCTCGGAAGGCCTGGATGGCTTCGTCGTCCAGGAATTCGAGACCGCTCGGCAAGTCCAGAGCGACGTTGGCCAGGTGGCCGTCCGGTTTCAATTGAACGCGCAACATGGTGAGACGGTTCGTGTGGCCGTAGATCGCACCGGTGGGATCGCGGCGGCGGTAAACCTCGTCGGGGTGCCAGTGCTCTTGAACCTGCTTTTTCACACGATTGAAAAACGAGGCGAATCGCCACTTCTTGGAATTGAGGGCGGTCTCGTCCCCATCGTCGATGTCCTTGAGCGCGTCTTGCGTTCCCGAGCCGATCGCCCGCGCGAGCTGGGCTGCGGACGGCGTCAACGACAACTGCCCTCCCGGCGCGCCCTCGGAGCCAGGCGGCATCTGCGGCTTGCCGAGCGGCGCCGTCGTCCCGTCGGCGCTCGGCGCCTCGGTGGGGGGCGCGCCATTTTCGTCGCCGGGATTTTGCGGGGCCTCGCCCGGGGTGGGGTTCTGGCCCTGGCCGCGCGGCGCGTGCGGAATNNCCGGCGGCGTCACCCTGGCGTGCCTCGGGATCGAATTTTCCGTAGCGCTTGGTCTCGCGTTCGACGGTCGTGTCGTGTTCGGACGCGAACTTGGCTTGGTCGGGACGGCGTTCCTCGCGTGGAGCCGGCACATCGACGACCTGACCCGGTGCCTTGATCGAATCGACTTCCTTCTTGACCTCCTCGGCCTTGCGCTCTTCGTCCTGACGTTCCATATCGGCCAGGATCCGGCTGGCGGCCGCGTCGTCGATCATGCCGATGTCGATCGATTCCGGTTCCTTGGACGCGGCCAAGCGCGCCTGCAAGTCCGCGTCGCGCGGAGCGAACAGGTACAACCCCACCCCCGCCAGAAGGGCGAGCTCGGCGTGGACCACCAGGGCAACCAGCACGAACCGCGATAGGCGCGCGGGGCGCCGATTCGACCTGAGATTCGTCTTCGTGTGGGGGGGATCTTGCTGTATGCCCACCGTAACCTCGATCATTTAGTGTAGCCGCGAGGGGCTAATTTGCCCGACAAATTTCGTCTCGAGCGGCGGCTCGGCCCGCTTTGCCCCCGCCGAGTTGCTACCGAATGACGGGGTTGGAAAACGTGACGGGCAGATTGACCGACAAAGGGCGGGCAGATGGCGCGTCGCGCATGGGCGGAAAAGGTGAAGCCTTACGAACGGCATCGAGCGCGGCCTGGTCGAACTCCGAGAAACCG
Source organism: Myxococcales bacterium (assembly GCA_003161835.1). GTDB lineage: Bacteria > Myxococcota_A > Polyangia > Fen-1088 > Fen-1088 > FEN-1088. Next base: position 2,001 of record PMNO01000271.1, read on the forward strand.
GACGACTTGATGACGCGGATACCGTCGCTCAGGCGGCCATCGGGAAGAATCACGAATCGCACCACGGTCTCGCCCTGCTCCAACCGGATCGCCAGGGTTCGCGGCCAGATTAATGCCTCTTTGACGCGAGCCCCGATTTCCTGGGTATAGCGATTGTAGAGGCGCTCGCGATGGCGGGCCTCCTCCCCCAAACCGTCGGACGTGCCGCGAGGCGCGACCACGGGCGCGGGTGAGGACCCCTTCGTCTCGCGCGACACCGCGCCGGGCGTGTCGGACGGTCCGTGACCTTCACGCGTGTTTCCCGACACCGACGCCAAGGAGAGGTCCGTGATGGAGGGATGCCCTTCATTCGACGCGGCGCGGATCGCGCGATCATCGGCGGCCCGAACCCCGCGCCCATCGACATCGTAACTTCGGGCCCCACGATCGGCGTCGAGCGGCCCGCTTGCGGTTGCGACGAGCCGGTCTTCCGCCCGCCGCCGTGGAGCCGCCCACACGGGCACCGCGGCGACCACGATCCCGGTGCCCGACAGCGTTTCGGGGCCCACGCCCGGCGCGTCGGGATCCACGATCCCGTATTGGGCCGCCGTCGACGCCGGGCGCTGGTGGGCATCGCGGGGCGAATCCCCAAGGCCCGTCTCGGGCTCCCGTCTGACCGCCTGGGCCGAAGTGGGCACGCGCGCCGTTCGGGCATGCGATGATTGGTTGACCGCGGCGCCATCGGTCAACCTTTCGTGCAGGGTGGACGCGTCCCGGCGCGAGGCCGGTTCGGGCAAGACCTGGCCGGTCCCTGCTCCGCGATCGGACGCGGGCGCGCGGCGATTCATCGTGGAGCCATCCACAAGATGAGACGCGGCCGGAGACTCCGCGTTGGCCCGATCACCGGCAGGCGCGGCGATCGGATCCTCCGCTCGAATGACGGGAACGCTGGAATTCGGGTCGGATGACAGAACCGTATCCGCTTCTGCCAGGTCTACAGTCGTTGGAGCCTCCGCGGAATCGCTCGTTGCAGGGCCTCCCAGGGTGTGGGTGTCGATCCCTTCAGGGTTCCGCGCGCTCGCAGCCACCCCGATCGCCGCCAGCACCAGCGCATGCAAAGCGAAGGAAAACGCCAGCGATCGACGCCAGCGCGATTCGCCCCCCTTGCCTCTTGTGCCCCCGCGCATCCGTGGCCTGTCCGCCTGGATGAGAGTAGCATGCGCCGATTCATGCATCTTCCGCAACGGCTCCTGCGCGAGGTGGGGCGGGCCATCTCCGACCACAAGCTGATCGACGAT
>PMNO01000459.1:0-3369 GCA_003161835.1 Myxococcales bacterium
ATTGGCGTCAATCGGCCAGGTCTCCGCACCCTGGTCGCGCGCAAAAACCACCGCGTAAGTCTTGCCCAACCAACCGAGTCCGCCCAGGCGAGGCTCCACCGGAAACCGAACGTTGCTCGCTACCAAGACGCTGGCCAGTTGCATGCTGGCGGGATCAAAGACACTGAAGTAGGTGCCGATGGCGTTGTGCCAGGCGAGCCCATAACCCTTGTCGGTGGAAACCAGTTCCACGCAGCCCGGGACCTCCTTGCCGATGCTCAACCGGAAAGGCGATCGGGCGGTCCTGTTGGCATCCACCTCCACGCCGACGAAGGCGATCGCCGAGGGGGTACCCGACAGGTCGACGTACCCGAGGGTCAGATCCGCTTTTCCGGGGGAAAATCGCAGGCACTCGAAGTTTCCAGCGACGGAACCGAGCATCAAGTCCTGGCCCGCCGCCAGGCCACTACCTCCCACGATCCGTGCCAAGATGTCGGTTTGTCCTTGCCGGGCCCAAGCGATGCCGGCGTTCATTCCGCCCCGGCCCGACATCATGGTGACCCGCGCTCCCGCCGGAATCTGACCCGACGACACGGGCAGCGTGGGGCTGGTCCCGTCGATCTGGACCGACAGGGTCATGAGCTCCACGCTACCAACCGTGGCGGCGTCCGCGGGAACGAACGCGACCACGACGTGATCCCGGGGAGCGGNNGAACCGTCCGTGCCGAGCAAGACGAAAGCATCGCCCACTACATCCAGGCGCGCGTCAGGCAGCAACATCAGTGACATCGCCGGTGGAACAGTTTGGTGGGCCACCGTCACCTCCTGGGTTTCCACCTGGCACGTGGACTTGACCGGATCGCTGGGGCAGCCCGCGAACACGGGCCCGACGGCGGCGAGAGCCAGTGCTCCCAACTGGCGGAACTTGCCGAACCGATTCACTCGACGGGGCTCCACGTTTTCCTCAATGAATAATGTACCTCCGTCGAGACGGCGACGACAGCACCGACGGAAAACGACGCGCGCTTGGTAGGTACGGACCGAACGGACGCTCGTATGCGGCCCACCAAGAGCGGCTATGGGAGGGGCACGGCGGCCAGGGCCCCGTGGCACTTCTTGTACTTCTTGCCGCTCCCGCAGGGGCACGGATCGTTGCGGCCGACCTTTGGTTCTTGCCGTCGCATCGGTCTGGCCTCGGCCCCTTCTCCATCCGGATTGGAGCTCGCAGCGGCCTTCTCGTCGCCACCGCCGGATTCGATGGTCTGACGCGGCCGCCGGGTTTGACGCTGCGGGACCGCCACCTCGCCGCCCTGTTCGGTGCGCTGCAACTGCATGTGAAACAGCTTTTCGCAGACGTTGCGGGCGATGATCCCCATCATCTCGCCAAAGATGACGAAGCCTTCCTTCTTGTATTCCTGCTTGGGATCCTTCTGACCGTAACCGCGCAGGCCAATCCCCTCCCGCAGGGCCTCCATGGCCTTCAGGTGGTCGATCCAGCGCTGATCAATTTCCTCGAGGTAGAAGTGCCGGCTGAAGTACAGCAGCACCGGGAGTGAAAATTCGGCCTCGCGCGCCTCGAAAATCTTTTCGACCTCCGCCCACAGCGCGGACGTCAGTGATTCGCGGTCGAGCGCGCCGGTCGTCCCTTTGGGCGCCAGGTCGGGCTCGAAACCAAATCGCTCCTTGACCGCATGACCCACCACCTCCAGGTCCCAATCCTCCGCGTGGGCGCTCGGCGGGCAGTGCTCGTCGATGAGGGACTGGACCATCTCCTCGCTGAGATCCAGCAGACGTTCGCGCTGTTGAATCAACGAAGATGCGACCTCTTTGGCCAAGCCGTCCAGCGCCGCCGTCCGATCCGAGGCAATCCCCGAAGCGTCCGGAAACGCGCCAAACTGGCGGTAGATCAAGGACCTCATCTTCAGCGGATCGACCGGGACCGAGATCATCTTCGGAGGAACCGGCTTGCCGTCCGGGCCAAGGGCAGTCGGATCGGCGTTCGGCGCTGCTTCCTGGCCCAATGCATCCGCCATGCGCGCGAGGGTGGGACGGACCGTGCGTACCAGCAGGTCCACGGTGTGGGCGCCGGACGCCGTGGGCGCGGGGCCCGCGGTGGTCTTGCCTTGACGACGTTCCTCCTCGGTCGGCTCGGGAGCGTATCGCCCCTCCAGCACTTGCCGCCGCAGGGCATAGATGGCCTTGCGCTGCTGGTTCATGACGTCGTCGTATTCGAGCAGATTCTTCCGAATGTCGAAGTTGTGTCCTTCGACCTTCTTCTGGGAGTTTTCGATGACGCGGGTGATGATGCCGGCCTCGATGGGCACGTCTTCTTCCATGCCCAGGCGTTCCATGATCCCCGTGATGCGCTCGGCGCCGAAGATCCGCATCAGNNTCGGTGCCGAGGATGTGCAGGCCTCCGGCCGCCAGGACCTCCTGCTTCTCGGCGTCGCACTCCGCCTTGTGGCGCGCCAGAGATTCTTGTAGCGCGGCCTCCTTCTCGGGCGGCAACTCGTGACCAGGTTTGCCCGCGTTCTCGGGATCGACATCGGCGCGCGCCATGAATTCAGCGTTTCCGCCCAGAATGATGTCGGTCCCGCGGCCAGCCATGTTCGTCGAAATGGTGACCGCGCCCTTGCGACCCGCCTGCGCGACGATGAACGCTTCCTTCTCGTGCAACTTGGCGTTCAGGATGCTGTGGGCGATGTTCTTCTTGCGGAGCATCGAAGCCACGACTTCGGACTTCTCGACGCTGACGGTGCCCACCAGGACCGGCTGCCCGCGCTGGTGACAGTCCTCAATCTCCGCCACCACCGCGCGGAACTTCCCGCGCTCGTTCTTGTAAACCAGATCCTGGTGGTCGATGCGCCGCATGGGCCGATTGGTCGGCATCACGTTGACGGCAAGCTTGTAGATCTTGTGGAATTCCTCGGCCTCGGTGTCGGCGGTACCGGTCATGCCCGCCAGCTTCTTGTAGAGGCGGAAGAAATTCTGGTAGCTGATGGTAGCGAGTGTCTGGTTCTCTTCTTGAACCTCGACTCCCTCCTTGGCCTCGATGGCCTGATGCAGGCCGTCCGACCAGCGACGCCCCGGCATCTTTCGGCCGGTGAACTCATCCACGATGATCACCTTGCCGTCTTCGATCAAGTAGTTGACGTCACGCTTGTACAGCGTGTGTCCACGTAACGCTTGGGTGATGTGGTGCAACCACTCGATGTTTTCGGGGTTGTACAGATTGCCGACGCCCAGCCGCTGTTCCACGCGCTCGATACCGGTGTCGGTCAGCATCGCCGAGTGCGCCTTTTCGTCGACGCTGTAGTCGATGTCCTTGCGCAGCCCGGGGATGATCGCGTTGACCTTCTGATAGAGGTCGGCCGACTCCTCCGCGGGCCC
>PMNO01000459.1:3401-11330 GCA_003161835.1 Myxococcales bacterium
ATGCGCCCCATCCACTCTGAATCGCGGCGCGCCAGATAGTCGTTGACGGTCACGACGTGAACCCCCCGGCCACCGAGGGCATTCAGGTACACCGGCAAGGTCGCCACCAGGGTCTTGCCCTCGCCGGTCTTCATTTCGGCAATGCCGCCGCCGTGCAAGATCATCCCGCCCATGAGCTGCACATCGAAATGTCGCATGCCCAGAACCCGACGCCCCGCCTCCCGGCAAACCGCGAACGCTTCGGGAAGTATGTCGTCTAGGGTCGCGCCCGCCGCGAGTTTGCGGCGCAGCTCCGGGGTCATCGCCTGCAGCTCGGCATCGCTCTTGGCTTGCAGCCCCGCTTCCAGAGCCGCGATCCGAGCAATGGCCGGCCGCATCGCGCTCAACACACGGGCGTTCTTGGTTCCGAAGATCTTTTTTGCGACTTGAGCAAACATGGCTGGTGATTCCGGCCGCCCCAAGGGCAGCGACGAAAAGCGGCTTACCTTATTGCGCGAGACCCCGTTGTGCAAGGTTCAGACGGGCTGCATCCTCCGGAGCCGAACGCTCGCTCAAGCGAAGACACCACCGTGCGTCGACGAAAAGGACTTCAAGATCCCCATGTAGCGCGGAAGTACGCTGGGGATGGAGTACGCCTCCACGATTCGGCGGCGCGCGCGGTCACCCATCTGGCGACGCAGGGCCGGGTCGCTGATGAGGCGCACGAGATGATCCGTCCAGGCGTGATCATCCGACGCGAACAAGCCATCCACCCCGGAGGTGACCACCTCGCAATTCGCCCCGACCGGGGAAGAGACCGACGCGCGACCGAGGGCCATGTACTGAATCAGCTTGTACGCACACTTTCCCTTCTCCTGCCGTCCATCTGTCAGCGGCATCAGACCGATATCGATCGCAGCCAGATCCCCAATCTCGGATTGTGGCTGCCATTTTACGAATTCCGGCCGCAATGCCGCGAGTGCGCGCGGGGGCGGGCGGTTCGAAATCACCCGAAATCGCGCACCGGTGCGTTCCAACGCCCTTGCGATTCCCGATGCCGCGGCGACCAGGTACTGGTAGCCGACCGCGCTACCCGTCCAGCCGACGACCACATCCTTCCCCACGCCATTCGTGGCGGGCATTTCGCAAAAGCGATCGGTGTCCACCACCGTCGGAATCACGGTGGTCTTGCCAGGAACGCCCGCGGTCTCCGCGAGGTAGTTGTTCCCGGCAATGACGTGATCGGCCAGGCTGACGAGGGCCCGAAACTTTCGCTCCGTCGACGGGGTGAGGAAAATTGAATCGTCAAAATCCAGCACCGTGCGGCGTCCGCGGGCCGCTCTCCTCTCGAGCATCAGCGTCGGGAATTCGGTCATCGGTCGCTGAAATACGACGACATCGTCTTCGCGAAGCTCCGCCAAGTCTTCGAAACGCTTCACGAACGACCAGGGCATGTACAGGGGACGTGGCCAATTGAGCGGCCAGGGCAGCCTCGTGTCGCCGTACACGCTTGGGTAAGGCACGCGGGCCTCGCAACGCAGGCCCAAGCGCTGGAGCGACGGGATGATAGCCAGCCCGCGCGCGCGGGCGGCCGGAACAAGCTCACCCTGCAGAAAAAACACGACCCTTCCCGGCTGTCGCTGACTCTCTCGCAAACTATCCGCTCCGCGCTCTTCTGATCCGATTGTGGAAAGCGCGAAGGACACGCCGATCCTCAGGGGGCAAGCCCATGAGCAACAGAGTGAGAAGCTACGCCCCCAGCCCGAAGATGATTGTCAGGGGGACCCGCAGCGCCGTCGGCATGGAGTGGCCTTGAGGAAGCAATTCGGCAACCAACGCGATTCCGCCAGCCAGAAACGGTTTCGCGAGCGACGGGTGGAACGGGTGTACCCCCTGCGTGACGGCAACCTCGATCAGAACCGCGGTCTGAAAGAGCGTAACGGTACCGAGTGCCGAGATAGCTGTTCCCACCAGGCCAAGGCGGGGAATCAGCACCAAACCAACGCCCACGTTGACGAACGCGGCGACAGCATTGTTCAGGAGAAGCACGCGAGACCTCCCGCTCACCAACAGAATCCAAGCAGGAAGGCCCATGGTGGCGTTCACCAGTTGGCCCAATGCGAGCACGACAAGAGCGGTCGCACCCTCTTGAAAGTCGGGTCCGTAGAGCGCGAGCAGGTCGTGTCTGAGTACGAGAACCGTGACGGCGATGGGAACAGCGACGCTGGCCACCCAGCGCGTGATGAGGACCAGATTCTGTTGAAGTCGTTCACGCTGATCGAGGTGCACCGCCTCCGAGAACATGGAGGCCGCGATGCTATCGAACGCGTATCGAATGTTCGCGATGACGCGCGTGATGAATTCGGAGGCGGCATACACCGCCGCGGCGTTGGTCCCAACAAACATCGTCAGCAACACAACGTCCGCACGCTGCACGACCGCATTCAGTATCTCGGCGCCACCGAAAGGAAGCGAGAAGCGCGCGAACCCCGGGAGGCGAGGTGCAACCAAGGCGCGGCCCACCTCGCCGCGACCGAAGATTCGCTCGACAGTCACGACGCTCAGAACGAAGGTGGCCATCGCCGCAACAAGATATGCCGCCGAAAGTTGGGGCACCCCCCGGCCAAATCCGGCCGCTACCAGCCCGGCCGACAGAAAGAAGACAGGCTCCCCCAGCCCCCGCACGATCAGGTTCGCCCGCGTTGTCCGGGCCGCCAGACTCGCCTGAATCAAGACCCACATGCACCCGGTAAACACCGCCGCCGGAGCCATCAAACGTAGCGCCAGCGCCAGCGCCGGCTCGCCCGCGAGCCGGGCGATCATGTCGGCGAAGATCTCCACCAGGACCACCAGGCCCCCGGCGATTCCCAGGCACATGCGCAGCCCAGTCCCCAACGCGCTCCGGACGAGATCGTGTTCGCCCCGAGCCCGGTGTCCCGCGACGTATCTCAGCATAGCCTTGTCGGCGCCACCCGTTCCTCCACGGGTGAGCATCTCCAAAATGGCGACGCTCGCCTGATAGGTTCCAAATACCGCCCTTCCAAATAGGCGCGCCAGCAGGACGTGGCACACCGTCATCAAGGCTTGGCCAGAAATGGTCAGGACCTGGACGGCCCCACTTCGGGCCGCGTGCTCAACGTCCCGGTCCTCGGCCGAACCCGCGTCAGGCGCGGGGTAACCCAAACCGTCATCCATCTTCCGGCCCCTGCGTTTCGAGGCTCCGGGCATTCACCATGTTGGCGACGAAAACCGCGTCAGGCGCATTCGAAGACAGGGATGTCGCGGCAGGGTGTTGGTATCCGGGTAAGCAGCACGCGTAGAGTGGATACGAATCGCCGATTGCGGTCAAGGCGGGTTTGATATCCCCGGATCTAGACCGACTCGTCGTGTCCGGACCAAGATCCTGTAGTAGAACTCCGCCGAAGATGGCGGACCGTCACAAGGTCCTTTTTCTGATTCCCAACCTCCAACAGGGCGGTGCGGAACGTCAGATTCTGGAACTGGCAACCCGATTGCCCGCGCGATTCGAACCGGTGTTCTGCCTGTTCAACGACACCATTCACTACCCGGAGTATTTGCCGGCGGGCGAGCCGCGCCACGTTCTGGGGGTCAATCGCATGAATCGGGCGGGCTTCCGCCGTCTGGTGGACGTGATTCGGGCGGAGAAGCCCCAGATCCTGCAAACCTATCGCGACAAGACCAACTTCTGGGGACGGTTGGCGGCACGCCGCGCTCCCGTCCCGATCGTGGTGACCTCTGTGCGCAATCGGGCCATCGCCCCCCTGCACCTGGTCACCGAGCGCTGGCTGACCCGAAGAACCGACAAGGTGCTGACCAATTCCGAGGGTGTGCGTCGGGAGTTGGTGAACTTCGCGCGCGTACCGCCGGACAAGATTCAGATCGTCCACAACTTCATCAACACCGATCGCTTCAGGCCGCCCACCGACGACGAACGCGCCGAGGCGCGCGCCCGCTGGCAGATCGCTGGCGACGAAACCATCTTCCTGTGTCCGGGACGCATCGCGTTTCAGAAACACCAACTGGGACTGCTGCTGGCCCTCTCCATCCTGGACAAGCGAGGTGGGCTGCCCTCGGGCGCCCGTCTGCTGCTCGCGGGACGCAAGCGGGATCGTCTTTACGCGGCGCTGTTGGCACCGTGGATCTCGTGGTTGGGCCTGGAAAAAAGGGTCCGCTATCTCGGCTCGGTGTCGGACATGTTGTCGCTGTACCACGCCGCGGACGTTTTGGTCCTCCCGTCGCTGTACGAAGGGTTGCCAAACGCCGTGTTGGAGGGCCACGCCTGTGGGCTGCCCGCGGTCGTGTCCCACGCCGCCAACATCGATCGCCTGGTGGTCGATGGCGATACGGGGTTCGAAGCCCCGACCTGCAACCACGGACGACTGGCCGACGCGCTGGGCAAGATGCTGGCGCTAGCTCCCTCCGACGGGCGGCGGATGGGAGCCCGCGGCCGGGCCCACATCGTTCAGCAATTCAGCGTCGAGCGGGTACTCGACGAGATGGTCGCGCTCTACGACCGCCTGCTCGCCGAAAAGGGCTTGTCCTGATGTGCGGGATCGCCGGCGCGCTCGCTGGTCCATTCGCCGTCCCGCCGAACGATCTCGTGGCCCGAATGCTGGTCGCGCAGCTTCATCGCGGCCCCGATGGAGGCGGAATGCTGGCCGACGGCCCGGTCGTGCTCGGCCATCGCCGGTTGTCGATCGTCGATCTGTCGTCGGCGGGACGGCAGCCGATGATCAACGAAGACGGATCCGTGGCAGTGGTCGTGAACGGCGAGATCTACAACCATGTGTCCTTGCGCCGAGAGCTCGAGGCGAAGGGCCACACGTTTCGCAGCCAAAGCGACTCCGAGATCGTCGCGCACCTTTACGAGGAGGTCGGTGTCCGAACGCCCGAGTTCCTCCGCGGCATGTTCGCCTTCGCGGTCTGGGACAGGCGAAAGCGCCGGTTGTTTCTGGCCCGCGACCGCTTCGGAGAAAAGCCACTCTACTATGCCCGGACCGGGGACACCTTCCTGTTCGCCTCCGAGCTGGGAGCGTTGTTGGCGGACGAGCGCGTCGGCCAGACCGTGGATCTCGCGGCGCTGGATGCGTATCTGGCCCTGCAGTACGTCCCGCATCCCGACACTATCTTCAGCGACATCAGGAAATTGCCGCCCGGACACGTGCTTGAGGTCGAGCCCGCCGAGATGCCGCGCTTGCGGCGCTACTACAACCTCGCGGACAGCGCGCGTCGCGTCCCCGCAGTCGCCACCCAGGCTGACGCGGTCGCATCCATTCGTCTCGCCGTGGAGGAAGCCGTCGACAGCCGGATGATGTCCGACGTGCCCGTCGGGGCGTTCTTGTCTGGTGGCGTCGATTCGTCGATCATCGTGGCCTGTATGGCCCGCCGATCCAGCCGGCCGGTGAAGACATTTTCCGTCGGCTTCACCGATGCCGGGGCGACCGAGCTGCCATACGCCCGCCTGGTCGCGGAGCGCTACCACACGGATCACCATGAGCTGATGGTCGACCCCGACATGACGGCGCTCCTGCCCAGCGTGATGCGCCACCACGGGGAGCCTTTCGCGGACACGTCGTCGATTCCCACCCGATATTTGTGCGAGATGACCCGCCGAGACGTTGTGGTCGCCCTGTCCGGTGACGGGGGCGACGAAGTCTTCGGTGGATACCGCCGTTACGTGTGGGCGCACGTCGCGGATCTGTTGCGGCGGCTCCCCACCCCCCTCGTCGCCGGCCTCACGCGGACCCTGCGGGCGCTCCCTGGAGCTCGCCTGCGCTGGCTGCGCCGGTATGGTCGCGCGATCGAGCAGGGGGAATCAGCGGGGTACCTGGAATTCATCGGACATTTTCCGAGCGACGAGCGTCGGGGCCTGTACACACCCGAACTGGCCGAGCGGTTTGGCGACGACCACACCGCCGCTCGATTCGCCGCGCTGCTGAGTCAGATGTCCGCCGGCGCCACCGTCGATCGCCTCACGGCTTTGGACATCCAGACTTACTTGCCCGACGACATCCTGACCAAGGTCGACATCGCCAGCATGACCCACGGCCTGGAGGCCCGGGCGCCTCTGGTGGACCATCACGTCGTCGAGCTGGGGCTCGGGTTGCCCGCAACCGCGAAGCTGAAGCATCTGGAGGGCAAGGCTTTGTTCAAGCAGGCCTTTGTCGATTTGCTTCCGCCGGCCATTCTCAATCGAAGCAAACGGGGCTTCGCGCTGCCAACACGCCACTGGCTGGGCGGCAAGCTGCACGCGTTCGCTCGTGAGACGTTGCTGTCCACCGTTGCGCGTTCGCGTGGGTTGTTTCAGCCCGATGCGGTGCGGTCCCTGCTTGACCGCCACCGTGCGGGCGAGGACCACGGTGAACGCATCTGGAACCTGCTGGCGCTGGAGGTCTGGTTCCGCGAGATGGTGGACGGTAGAGCCGGGTTCGTGGCCGATCTGAAACAGCGCGCGAGCGCAGCGACGGCTCCGGTCACGCTGGCCTGACCGCGCGTCACCGCCATTCGTGGGGAGCGGCGCTCACCACGGCGTCGGCATGATCGCGCTCGTCGCGCAGATCAACTTCCAACCAACCAATACCGCTGATGTCGCGGCACGCCGGTCGGGCGTCCGGCGATTCGGAGCGCGCCAGCCGCGCCAAGATCCTTTCGACGTGTACGGCTCGACCTTCCGTCGCGAGCACAGCTTCGGCCGCGGCCCAGTAGAGGTCCAGGCTTTCGGGCGGCACACGCGTCATCCCCACATAGCCGCAATCATACCGGGTCAGCGTCTTGGCGATCTCGCGCACGCGCCCGTCGGCGTCGCGGGCAACCTTCATGTCGTCGGGGCCGAGCTGCCGGTCATGGTCAACGAACGCCGTGACTCCGTGAACAGCTTCGGCGACCCGGCTCGCCACCGCCGGCCGGTAGATGTGGTCGACGTTCATCAGCAGGAAGTCCCGCTCGATCCGCTCGCGCGCAGAGATCAAAGACACCAGGTTGCCATCGCGAAAGTCTCGGTTTTCAACCAGCGTCACCGCCAAGCGCCGCGTCGCGATCTCGGCCTCGACCTCCGCGAAACCAAAACCACCCACGACGACGATTCCCGAGGGAGCGAGCCGCTCGGCAAAGCGAACCGCACGCGCCAGCAAGGTCTCGCCGGCAACCTGGATGAGCGCCTTGGGCAGGTGCGCGGTCAGCGCGCCCAGGCGACTACCCAGGCCAGCCGCGAGCAGCACCACCTGCACGGGCGTTCCTAACCGTGGCCGACGACCGGTTGCGCGGCGCTCGCAACGTCCGCCGCTTGCGCCCACTCACCCACGAGCAAGCCAGGCAATTCCCCGAAGCGGCGAATGACCGGCAGGTGAGGAAACCGCAGGGTGAATCGCTCGTGGGAAAAGGTGCCGGCTAACCCAACGAACGGGACCCCATTGGATTCAGCCACTTCGCCGTCATGCAATGAATCGCCGACGAAAAGCATCTCGGAGCGGTGGACGCCAAACGTGGCGGCCGTGCGATCGATATGAGGCTTGCCCTTGGCCAGCCCGCCGCCAAAGCCCAGGGCCAAATCGAATTTGAAGGCCGCGTTGCGGACGAAGGTCGCCACGTTCTGAACCCCGTTGTTCGACGAGACGACCACCGCGATGCCGCGATCTTTCAGCTCGCCGAGCGCGCGCTCAACCTCCGTCGACATCCTGATCCGGTCGCAGCGGCTGGGCTTGCGCGCCTCGAACAACGCGGAGGCCGCCACATTGCGACCGTCGCCGGGAAAGATCGATTCCAGCTGGCGAATGAACGGCAATCCGCAAGTCGCGACATACAGCTCGTGCGCCAGCACGCGCGGGGTACCGTATATCTCCCCCATCACGTCGGTGGCCAACTCGGCGAGGGTCGGCATACTGTCGATGAGGGTGCCGTCCAGATCGCACAAGAGAACCTTGGGGGCTGGCA
>PMNO01000093.1:0-3933 GCA_003161835.1 Myxococcales bacterium
TGGCGCCCATCCTCACGGCGCTTCAGCTCATGCGGCTGCGCGGATCGGACGCGGTCGAGCGCGAGCGTGAGGTGATCGAGCGCCAGGTCCATCACATGGTGGGCCTGGTCGACGATCTGCTCGACGTATCACGCATCACCCAGGGCAAGGTCCAGCTCAAGCGGGAGCCGGTCGAGATGGCGGACCTGGTGGCCAGCGCCGTCGAGATGGCGAGCCCGCTCCTCGAATCGCAGCGCCATGAGCTGAAGCTGGATCTGCCGAAACGCGGCTTGACGGTCGACGGGGATGCCGCCCGCCTGGCCCAGGTGATCTCCAACCTGCTCACCAACGCCGCCAAGTACACACCACCGGGCGGGCAGATCGCGGTGGAGGGCCGGGCCGAAGGGCAGGACGTGGTCTTGCAGGTCCGCGACACCGGCATCGGCATCGAACGCGACATGCTGCCCCACATCTTCGAGCCGTTCACGCAGGAGCGACAGGCCCTCGACCGGGCCCAGGGGGGGCTGGGCCTGGGGCTGGCGATCGTGCGGAGCCTGGTCCAGATGCACGGCGGGTCGGTGGCCGTCCGCAGCGAGGGCCGGGGCCGGGGCAGCGAGTTCGAGATCCGCATTCCCCGCCTGGTGAGATCGGCCAAGCGAGAGGCGGACGCGGGTCGGGACCCACAGGCGCTCCCGGTTCACTCAAATGCGCCTCGCGTGCTCGTCGTGGACGACAACGAGGACGCGGCCTCCATGCTCGCCGAGATGCTGCAACTCTACGGGTTCGACACGCGGTTCGCGCACGACGGTCCCTCGGCCCTCACGACCGCGCTCGAATTCCGTCCCCAGGTGGCCATCCTCGACATCGGCCTGCCGGTCATGGACGGCTACGAGCTGGCGCGGCGCTTCGGGGAGCACGCCGAACTGCGCGACACCCGCCTGGTGGTCCTGACCGGCTACGGGCAGGACGGCGATCGGGCCCGCTCGGCCTTGGCCGGCTTTCGCGCCCACCTGGTCAAGCCCGTCGATCCGGANNGCGCTTCGATGAGGCGCACGTGTTACAGTCACGTCGCGCCGACACAATGAGCGCACTGTGAGCGCTTCGAATGACCCCGCCTTTGCCACGCACGGACGCGCCAGCCCGAAATGGCTTGCGAGAGGCGACGTGCGCCGTGCACCAACGGCTCGAGAGCTCGCTGCGCCTGGCCGCTCCCGATCTCACGCGGAACGAGTACCTGCGAACGCTGCGGTGCTTTTTTTCGACCTACTCGGCCCTGGAGTCGGAGCTTGAGAAGCATGCGCCAGTGCTGCGGTCGGTTGGGATCGATTGGCAAGAGCGCCGCAAATTGCCCTTGCTTCAGCGCGATCTCGAAGCACTCGGGCAAGCCGACGTGCATGGCGCTCTACTCAAGTCGCGCGCCGAGCTGCCCCGCCTCGAGACGCTCCCGCAGGCGATGGGATGTCTATACGTCCTGGAAGGTGCCACGCTCGGCGGCCAGCTGATCAGCGCCAACCTTCGGCGCGTGCTCGGCATCGGTCCGGAGAGCGGAGGCGCCTTCTTCGCGAGCTACGGAGGCGCGGTTCAGACTCAGTGGCAGCGCTTTTGTGTCGCGCTCGAAAAGAGTCTGTTGGATCTAGACGGGCGGCAAGAGGCCGCCGTGTCCGCAATCGCCACGTTCGAGCTGTTCAATTCCTGCGTCTAGCGACAGAAGGCGAGCATTCATGCCAACACCGGAGCAGGGACCAAACCCCGCGCTTGACCTCTCGCAGTGCGAGCGCGAGCCCGTTCATATTCCCGGCGCGATCCAGCCGCACGGCGCGCTGCTCGTCGTGGATCCTGCTCGACTGAGCATCATTTGCGTCAGTGACAACGTCGAGGCCATCCTCGGCGTGGCGCCGGGGGACTTGCTTGGACACTCGCTGGCTTCGCTCGCCCGCGTCGCGGGCCTCGGCGAGCTCGTCGAGGGCCTGCTTGCCGAGGACGTGACGGAGCGCGGCTCGTTCCCGTTAACGGTTGCGAGCGGTGAAAGGCGGATCGCGATCGCTCATCGCCACGGCGGACGTCTGATTGTCGAGTGCGAAGCGGAGAGTAGCGACCCAGATTTCGAGCTGGCCTATTTCTACAACCGCGTTCGCGGCGGCGTCGTTCGGCTTCGCGAGACTTCGAACCTGCAGCGGCTGTGCGAGCAGGCTTCGCAGGAGCTGCGCCTGCTGACGGGTTTCGATCGCGTGCTGGTCTACAGGTTCAATGAGGATTGGAGCGGTGAGGTGCTTGCAGAGGCCAGCGCCACCGGCTCCGAGCGATACCTTGGCCTGCGCTTTCCCGCGTCGGACATTCCGCAGCAGGCGCGCGCGCTGTACACCGTCTGTCGCCTGCGCGCGGTTCCCACGTCCGTTTACGAGCCGTCGAGGCTCGTGGGGCTGCGCGGTGATGAAGTCGTCGACCTGACCCACGCCGTTCTCCGGAGCATTTCGCCCATTCATCTTCAGTACATGAAGAACATGGGCGTCACGGCCTCCTTGGGCATCTCGTTGATCCACGAGGGACGCCTGTGGGGTCTGATCACCTGCAATCACGAGTCGGGGCAGCGCTTCATTCCGCATCAAGCGCGCTCCGCCTGTGCGTTGCTCGGTGAGATCATGTCGTCGTTGATCGGTGAGAAGCAGCGGCTTCTGGAATCCGAACAGCGTGTCGCCTTCCTGCGCACGCAGGCCCAGCTCGTCCAATTCATCGCCCAGGAGAGGGACGTCGGCCGGGGTCTGACTCAGCATGTGCCGTCTTTGCCGGACGTGACCCGATCGAGCGCCGCCGCATTCTGCAACGAGCAAGGGATACACCGCGTGGGCAACGCGCCTGCGGAGCTTGCCATCGCAGGGTTGTTGAAATGGCTGGTCCAGCGCGGCGCGACGCCCGTGGTCGCGGACTCCTTACCCGAATTGTATCCCGCGGCTCACGCTTGGAAGGACGTCGGCTGTGGGCTGCTTGCGGCACGGGTCGACCCCGGCAGCGCCGGCATCTTGATCCAGCCGAGTTGGCTGCTCTGGTTTCGACCAGAAGTCGCCCAGACCGTGGCCTGGGGTGGAGATCCCAGCAAGCCTGTGTTGAGCGGCGAGAGCAGCGGCCCCCTGACTCCGCGAACGTCGTTCGAGCTCTGGAAGGAGGACGTGCATCTGAAGTCGACGCCATTCCGGGCCGAGGACGTAGCGGCCGCCGAGTCGCTTGCGCGTGCGCTCGGGCACGTCATCCTCGAGATCGAGGTCAATCGCCAGATCAGCCAGAAAGCTCTGCTGCTGGCCGAATCGAATCGACAGCTGCGGGACCAGATCGCGGAGACCGAGCGCGTGGAGATCGAGCTTCGTCGCGCGCAAAAACTGGAGGCCGTCGGTCGCCTCGCTGCCGGCGTCGCGCATGAGATCAATACGCCTCTCCAGTTCGTGAGCGACGGCGTTCATTTTTTGAAAGACGCGACGAGCGCGCTCATCTCGCTGGTTTCCAGCCTGGAGCCCAGCNNAGTCTGGCCGACATCAACCGCACGCTGACGGTAACGGTCGAGGTGGCCCAGGGCGAGCTGAACAAGGTCGCCGCGGTGACCTTGGAGCTCGGCAACTTACCGATGATCGCGTGCTACTTGGGGGATCTCAAGCAGGTGTTTCTCGGCCTTCTAGTCAATGCCGCTGACGCCATTGCGCCAACCTTGAACGCAAGGCGCGAGCGGGGTCTGATCTCGGTCAAGTCGTGGTACGCGGCGCCCGACGTGTGGGTTTCGGTTACAGACGACGGCATCGGTATCCCGGAATCGAACCGCGAGCGGGTTTTCCTGCCCTTCTTCACGACCCATCCCGAGGGGCATGGCACCGGTCAAGGCTTGGCGATCGCGCATGCCATCGTGGTCAACCAGCATGGCGGCTCCCTCGACTTCGAAAGTGAGCTCGGCAAAGGCACGACCTTCACGGT
>PMNO01000093.1:4063-4763 GCA_003161835.1 Myxococcales bacterium
GTTTCGTCGAGGGCTATCATCGCGTTGTTGGTCGACCAGGTCGAATCCAGCATGCCGCCCGCCGCTTGGTCGTGAAGCTGCGTCAAGTTGTTGGCGACCAGCGCGCCGCGCGCGTTGTACCAGGGACCCGCGCCGATGCGATCGCGGGCGTTCACGGTCGTCGTCGACAGATACGCGTGCCACGTCTTGGCGCCCAGGGTCGCCGACACCGCCGTCGCCNNNNCCACCGGCACCGCCCGCACCCCCGGTTGCCCCGGACGCGCCACCCGTGGCAACACCACCCGCGCCGCCACCCAGTCCGGTCGAGGCGCCGCCGGCTCCGCTGGCGCCTCCCGCGGCGGATTCGCCACCTGCGCCCGTGGAGACACCGCCGGTTCCCGCGGCAGCNNTACACAGAGCGCCGGAGTCAAGGCGCTGGCGCGCCGGCTCTCCGCCTTCGTTGTGCACGCCAAAACGCGCATATTGCGCGGCAAAGCGCGCATAGTTTGCGTCCCGCAACCGCGCTATCGCTCGACGTCAAGGGAATGGTCGCTTGAGCCGATGCCTGTGGCCACATGAAACTCACAACGTTCAGCCATACGGCTCAAACCGGATGGTCCATGCCCGCATTCCCAGGCCTCGATTCCAAGCAGACCATGGTCTTGGTGTTCGGCTCCGCTGACCGGATCGACAATCCGGGTGTCCTGCGCGAGCTCATCGC
>PMNO01000493.1:0-5366 GCA_003161835.1 Myxococcales bacterium
GGAACAGATTCGGCAGGAGGCCGAGGCCATCGACGTCCATCGGTATCAGAAGCGGTTTCGAGCCATGAAAGCGATCGGATTTGGCGCTGGTGGTGCCGGCCTGGTCTGGCTGGCGCTGATCATGTTCGACAGCCGCCGCAATCCGTGTGAACGCGTGCGCGCACATTTTTGTCGACAGCAGGGCCCCTCCGGCGTGGATTGCCGGATGTACGGCGAAATCCAGAAGGAGTCGGAACAGGACGGCAGCCCGCGGATGCGACAGACGATCCGGTCTCAGTGCCAGACGAAGATCGAACGCCTGAAGGCCGAAGACGGCATCACCGTCCGCTGATCAGCCGACCCCGTCGTCCGATCAGGCGGCGAAGATCTTGCCCGGGTTCAACAGTTCGCGCGGATCCCACAGCCGTTTCAAACGTTTTTGCCAGTCGATGACCTCGGCCGACTGTTCCCATGCCATGTAACGGGCTTTCGAGATTCCGATCCCGTGTTCGCCCGACAGAGTGCCTCCCAGATCCAGGGTCGCGCGAAACAGATCCGCGAGCGCGGCCTCGATCCGGGCGGCCACATCCCGGTCGCGGGGATTTTCGTCGCTGAGCAGGTTGACGTGCAGATTTCCATCGCCCGCATGACCGAACGTCGCGGTGAGAAGGCCCGAACGTGCCGAGATCTCATCCACACGCCGGAGCATTTCGGCGATGGACCCCGTCGGCACCACGATATCCTCGGACTGTTTCCAGCGATGCGCCTCCCGCAACGACACCGAGCAGAGCCGGCGCGTCCGCCACAGGCGTTCGCGGTCGGCATCGTCGCGCGCCACGATCACCTCGCTCGCACCCAGATCCTGGCACAGGTCGCCACAACGCAGGATTGCCCCCTCCAGCGTGTCGCGTTCACCATCGAGCTCGATGAGCAGAATCGCCCCCGCATCGGCCGGAAAGGTGAAGGCCGCCCTGGACCGGACATGGTCGAGCGAGGATTTGTCCATGAGCTCCAGGGCACGCGGTCGAAAACCGCGGCGAATGATGGCGCTCACCGCGCGTCCAGCCGCGACGGGATCGGGCATGACGGCGATCAGAGCGGCGGCCGCCTCCGGTTTGCCAATCAGTCGTACGGTGATCTCGCTCGTCACCCCGAAGGTTCCCTCGCTGCCCACGAACATCGCCACCAGGTCGTATCCGGTCACGCCCTTGGGTGTCTTGCGTCCCAGTTTCAGGGTTTCGCCCCCCATCAGCGTGACGGTCATTCCCAAGGTCCAGTCGCGGGTGACGCCATACTTGAACGCGCGCGGCCCCCCGGCATTTTCGGCGACGTTTCCGCCCAGCGAGCACATCGCCAGACTGGCCGGGTCCGGGGCGTAGAACAGCCCCTGTTCCTCGGCGGCTTTTTGCAAATCGCCGTTTATCACGCCGGGTTCGACGATCGCGATACGATCGTCGGGATCAATCAGGCGAATGCCGCGCATCGCCTCGGTCGACAAGACCAGCCCCCCCCGCACCGGTAGCGCGCCGCCGGTCATCCCGCTGCCGGCCCCGCGCGGTGTCACGGGGATCGCGTACTCGGCCGCCAATCTCAGAACGATCTCGATCTCCTCGCGGGATCGGGCCAACACCGCGGCGTCTGGCGGAAATCGGCCCAGACTCGATTCGTCCCGGCCGTATGCTTCCAACGCCGCTTCGTCGCGCAGCACGCGGTCGCGGCCCAGTTCCCGTTCGAGCAGTTCGTAGACGCCCACGCCCGCAGCCTAGTCCGAGGTGTTCCCGATGTCCCGGGTCGACCGCGCCGACCAAAGGCCACGCGGCGACGCGGGATCTTCTTTTACACGCTGAAGGAGCTACCGCACCCGCAGGTGGACTTCACGTTCGGGTTCACGAATTTGAAACCCGCGCCATGCAAGCCCTCGACGTAGTCGACTTCAGTGCCGACCAGATACATGAGGCTCATCTGATCGCACATCAGCCGGACGCCTTTGACTTCGAACGTTCGGTCCATCTCTTGGGGCTGGTCGAAATACAGATCGTATGAGAACCCGGAGCATCCTCCGCCTTGAACCTTGAGACGCAGCGCGTAGCTGTCCTCGATATTTTCCTCACCGCGAATCTCGCTGATTTTTTCAGCAGCCTTGTCGGATAGCGCAATGAGAATCGGCTCCGCGTCAGCCGCGGGCTCGGAGGGGNNTGGGACTCCTCGGTTGCTCCTAGGGACATTGGATCTCCTTGCGAACCAGTATAGGGGCGCCGAGCCAGTCGCGCCAATGGTGTTGTCTTCCTGAAA
Source organism: Myxococcales bacterium (assembly GCA_003161835.1). Lineage (GTDB taxonomy): Bacteria > Myxococcota_A > Polyangia > Fen-1088 > Fen-1088 > FEN-1088. The sequence continues at coordinate 2,272 of PMNO01000493.1, forward strand.
GCCGGAAGGTGACCAATGGCGAAATTGATCATCCAACCCCTTCGAGGTAGGAGACCAGCCATGAGTTTCGGGACATTGCTGAAGGATGTGAAGGCCCAGATTCGCGAGACGGACGTCGAGACGGTTCGTCAGGCCATGACCGCCCGCGGCGGCAAGTCGGGCGACGGGAACGGGGCCGGGCCGATCGTGATCGACGTGCGCGAGAAGGACGAATGGACCGAGGGCTACATCCCGGGTGCGCGCTGGATTCCGCGTGGTTTTCTGGAGCTGCGCATCGAGGATCAGGTGCCCGAGCGCTCGTCAGAGGTGATCTTGTACTGCGCGGGAGGAACCCGGTCGGCTCTGGCGGCGCGCGCGCTGGCCGAGCTGGGCTACACGAATGTCCGATCGATGGCCGGAGGATTCACGGCCTGGAAGCGCGCCATGCACGCGTACGACAAACCATTCATCATGACGCAGGAACAGGCTCTGCGATACGCGCGGCACACCATGCTGCCCGAGGTGGGGGAGGACGGGCAGATCAAGCTGATGAAGGCCAAGGTGCTTTGCCTGGGCGCCGGCGCGCTGGGATCGTCGGCGGGGATCTATCTGGGGGCGGCGGGGATCGGCACGCTCGGCTTCGTCGACGACGATGTGGTCGACGCGTCCAACTTGCAGCGCCAAATTCTCCATACCACTGACCGGATCGGCACGCCCAAGGTGGAATCAGCGCGAAAGGCCATCGCGGGGCTGAACCCCGACGTCAAAGTGGTCGCCCACATGACGCGCCTGTCGGCGGACAATGTTCTGGACATCATCAAGGACTACGATGTCATCGTGGATGGGGCCGACAACTTCCCATCGCGCTACTTGCTGAACGACGCGGCGCTGAAGCTCGGCAAGCCGGTCATTCACGCCAGCATCTANNTCGCCGCCGCCCGCCGACATGGCCCCCTCTTGCCAGGAAGCGGGGGTGCTGGGAGTTCTGCCGGGGGTGGTGGGCGTTCTTCAGGCGACCGAGGTGATCAAGTACATCGTCGGGATCGGCAAATCGCTCGCGGGCCGGCTGTTGATGTACGACGCGCTCGCGACGAAATTTCGAGAGATGAAATTGCGGCGCGATCCGGCCTGCCCCACCTGTGGGGAAGGGGTCAAGCCCGAGTCGATCGAGCTCATCGACTATCAGGCGTTCTGCAACATCACGATTTGATTCGGCGGGGCGAGTCTGTTCCGGGCGTCCGCGTCTCCGCGCGCTCGGGCGGCCGGTTCGCGTCAGCGGGGCTTGGTGGTCTCGCCGCGCCATTCTTTGCCGCGCAGGCCCACGGCGTTGTAGATGCGCAGCTCGTCCGCCTTGCCCTTCACGCGCACCGGCTCCATGGGCACGGCCGCAATCTCGTGCTTCACTTTTTGGTACGTCGCTTCGGACAGGATGATCTCGCCATGCTTGGCGATGCTGCATAGCCGCGACGCGGTGTTCACGGGATCGCCGATGGCCGTGTACTGCAGCGCGCGCGAGCTGCCAATCGCGCCGGTCACGACGGTTCCGGTGTTGATTCCGATGCCGACGCGGATTTCTTCTTGGCCTTCGTCGACGCGCATGCGATTGAAATCCCGCAGAGCGCTCATCATGTCGAGCGCACACGAGACCGCGTTCAGCTCGGCGTTTGGCATGGGCACCGGCGCGCCAAACAGCGCCACGATTTCATCGCCCACGAACTTGTCCAGCGTGCCCTCGTGCTTGAATAGAACGTCGACCATCAGCTCGAAGTATTCGTTGAGCAGGCGCACGATTTCCTGGGGTGCTCGGGATTCGCTCATGGAGGTGAAGCCCCGGATGTCGGAGAACAACATCGTGACTTCGGAGAGGGCCCCCCCTTTTTCCAGCTGCAACTTGCCCTTGACGACCTGATCCACCAGGGCGGGCGAGAGGAGCCGCTGGAACTGAACCCGGGTCTTGGCTTCCTGTTCAATCTGGCGGGCGAGGTTCGAATTGTGAATCGCCACCCCGGCCTGGCTNNAGCAGCGGGACGGTCATGGTGGAGCGAATCCCCTGCATGATCACGGATTGCGCGCTGGAGAACCGGCTGTCCATCGTGGCATCCGACGACAGGACGGACGCCTTGTTCTGGACCACTTCGTTCAGGATCGAGGTCGACAACACGATCTGCTCGTTCTTGCCATGACGGGTCTTGGCGATGCGGGGCGTGGGCAGGCCTTCTTCCATCAACAGGATGACCCCGCGATCCGCGGGAATCAGCTCGAACGCCTTCATGATGATCTTCTCGAGCAAGACGTCGAGGTCGACCTCGAGTCCTATCGATCGGCCCAATTCGTGGGCCAGGCGCAGCTTTTCGTAGTCCCGCCGCAGCACCTCGGGATCGAGAATCTCCTTCTCGGGCAAGAATTCGTGCGACGGGGAAGGTGCCTTCAGCCGCTGCCGGATCAGGGTCTCGGTCGCGGAGGGGGAAATCGTGACCTTTTGCAGCAGGGAATCGCCGAAGCCCTGGTCGACGTACCTCAGCGTGGTCGATCCCAAGGTGATCTCGTCGCCCTCTTTCAAGATCCGATCCGCNNACGATTCGATCCAGGATCTGCAGGGTGTTGTCAGGATGTCGCCCGACGGTATTGAGCTCACGCAGCTCGTAGTCCCGCTGCTGGTCGCTTCCTGTGACGATGACTCGGGGCATGTCTCTTTCGCGGCCGGCAAGTTTATGGCAGAGGGGATCCTGAAGCAAAGAACCCAGGGTCTTCTGGGTCTTCTGGCCTGCGAACCTTTTTGGTTGAGTTACAATTTCGCTCCTCGTCTTTTTCCTGCCGCGGACCTCCCTTGCTCACTCCCACTCCGACGCCAACCACTGTTCGCCGTGATCACACCGTCCCCATGGCGACCCACGCCGGGGAGGCGGCGGCGCGGGAGGAGTCATCTCAGTCCGCCGATGGCGCGCCCCTGGATGAACTCGACTGGGCCGAGGCCGCGGCNNCGTCGCCTGTGCGGCGGGCGCGCCCCTCCTGCCAATCGTACGGGCGATGCGAGATTTGGCGCTCCAGGCCGGCAGTATCCTGGCCGCGACCGAGTGGGTGGAACGGGAAATTGCCGTCACTGCCGCGGTGGAGCG
>PMNO01000493.1:5492-7306 GCA_003161835.1 Myxococcales bacterium
GCGGCGGCGATCTCCCGCATCGGTCTGCGGCGAGTGGGTGCGCGCCTGGGCCGGGACGTCGAGCTCTTGCGGGGCCTGATCGCGGAGGGAGAGGCTTTGATCGCGGGACCGACGCGGGCCGCCTGGTTGGCGACCGCGGCNNCGCTGCTCGCGGCGGCGGCCGAGGACCACCTGGCGGCGGGACGATGGCGGCGCGCGGTCGAATTGCTGGACCGGCAGGCCGATCTGGTGGGCGATCCCGACTACATGGCGGTTCTGCTGGCGCAAGCGGCGCACGTCGCCGAACAACAGCTGGCCGACGATGATGGGGCGGGGCGCCGCTTGCGCCGCGTGCTGGCGGTACGGCCCTCCGATCCAGTGGCGCTGTCGGCAATGGAACGAATCGCGTCGCGTACGGGCGACGTGCCGCTCCAGATCGAGCTGCTGTCGGGGGCCGTGGGGCGCGCCGACGATCCGGCGGAGCGCGCGGCGCTGGCGATACGGGTGGCGGAGCTCAATGAATTGGGAATGTCGGATCTGGACACCGCGGCGGCCTTTGCGCGTCGGGCGCTGGACGCCATACCGGGTTACGGACCCGCGCTGCAAAAGCTCGACGGGCTCTACGCGCGCCTCGGGCGCTGGGGCGATATGCTGCGAGTCATCGACGTCGAGTCGGCGAACGAGCGGGTGGAAACCGGCGCGACCATCGGCGGTGCGGATGAGCTGGAAGCGCGGCGACTGGAGCGGCTGGGCGGGGTCTACGAGACGGGCCTGAACGATCCCGGCAAGGCGCTGGAGGTGTACCGGCAATGGGTCGCGCTCGGCGTCCGTCGATCGTCCGCGCTGCTGGCGCTGCTCCGCGCGGCCGAAAACGCGGGCGACTCCTTGGTGGCGGGCGAGGCCGCGATGAAGCTCGGGATCGACATTTCCGAGTTGCCCGAATCCGAGCGCATTGCGTGGCGCTATCGCGCCGCGACGCTGTACGAGGAGCGCGCGGCCGCGGATTCGGAATCGATCGCCGCGTTCGAATCGGTGTTGGAACTGGCGCCGCGTTTTCGGCCGGCGTTCGCGGGTCTGGCGCGCGCGTATCGTCGCCTGCGCAATTGGCCGGCGCTGGCGGATGTCTTGTCCCGTCGTGCGTCTTGCGAGCCCAGCGGGGCGCGGGCCGCCACCATCGAGGTCGAGGCGGCCCGCGTGCATGCCGAACGACTGCTGGCGCCGGACGCCGCCTTGGCGGCGCTCGATCGGGCGCTGACCTTCGACCCCGGGCACCTGGGAGCCCTGGACGCCCGGTGGCGGCTGCTCTATCGAACGGGGCAAGCCGAGGAGGCCGCGGCGGCGATGGGCCTGCTCGCGGATCGGCTGGGCGATCCCGCGGCGCGTGCCGCGCTGTTGCGCCGNNGACGCGGCGGCCCTTCAGCTGGCTCGATTGGGCCCGACAGTCTCTCGCGATGCCGACGCGGCGACCGGCGCGATTGGTCGGCGCTTGGATCTGGCCTTGCGTCTGTCCGACCAACCGGAGGGCCTTCGACTCTGCGGGCAGATTGTGGACGCTCTGGCGGGCGATCTTTTTGCCCGCGAGCTGCAGGTGTTCCTGGCCCATCGATCGGGTGACGACGCGGCCGCGGCGGCGGCACTGGAACGGGTCGGGGAGGAATCGCGAGAATCCGCGGTGCGCGTCGCCGCGTGGCGTGCCGCGATCGGCGCGCGGGCGCGCATGGGTGTTGAACTGTCGGAGGCCTTCGACCTGTATCTGAGGATAGCGGATGTGGATCCGCGGGCCGATGGCTTGCCGACGCTCGAGCGACTGACCACGGCGCGGGGCGACTGGCCGC
>PMNO01000442.1:0-185 GCA_003161835.1 Myxococcales bacterium
AGCTTGCGGCTGGCGTCGTAAAAGACCTGGCCGGGAACGGTGTACAGATGGAATCTGGTCTTGAACCCCCGGATTTCCCCCAGGGATAGCGGAAGGAAGTCGAAGAACAGCGTCCGCTCGGTCTCGGTGGCCAAGGAGATCATCTTCCCTTTGGCCTCGGGACTGGTCTTGGCGTAGATGTAGTG
>PMNO01000442.1:225-368 GCA_003161835.1 Myxococcales bacterium
GATGACTTCTTCACGCGCAATCGGACCAGTCCCAGCGATGAGCGTTCGTCGAAAAGGACGACCAAGATGGCTTTGCCTCCTACCAACGTGATGTGCACGTGGATCTTCTCGCCCTCGTGAAACTGGCTGGTGAAGTCCTTCTC
>PMNO01000442.1:481-4525 GCA_003161835.1 Myxococcales bacterium
TCCGGGGCGGAGGGCCTGGCCGCCCAGCGCGTGCTGGCCGCGGCATCGGTAAGCGCTCTTCAGATCTCCCGCCGCCCGTCGATGGCCCGGGCCAGGGTCACCTGATCGGCATACTCGAGCTCTCCCCCCATGGGAACACCGGTGGCGATTCGGGTGGTCTTGACACCCAACGGACGAACGAGTTTGGCAAGGTAGACCGCTGTGGCCTCGCCCTCCACACTGGGGCTGGTCGCCAGGATGACCTCCTGAATGGCGCCGGTACATCGTCTGACCAATTCGGCCACCCGCAGATCGTCCGGTCCGATACCGTCGAGCGGCGACAGCAGACCGTGAAGAACGTGGTAGCGCCCGCGAAATCCGCCGGCGCGTTCCACCGCGACCACGTCCTGCGGCTGGGCAACCACGCAGATGAGCCCATCGTCGCGACGAGCATCCGCGCAGATCGCGCACGGATCGCGGTCGGTCAGGTCGCAACAGGTGCCGCAGAACCGAATCTTCTGTTTGACTTCCGCGATGGACGCCGCGAGCGCGGCCGCGTCCTCCGCCGGCGCGCGCAAGATGTGGAACGCCAGCCGGGCCGCGGTCTTCTCGCCGATTCCGGGCAGCTTGCCCAGCTGCTGCACCAGACGGGCAATGGGTCCCACGAACGCCACCCCGTCAGGCCCCGAACATTCCGGGAGGCATCGGCAATCCCCCCGTCACTTGAGCGATCTCGTCCTTGGCGAGATCCTTTGCCCGGGTCAAGGCGACGTTCACGGCGCCGACGATGAGCTCCTCGAGCATCTTCTTGTTTTCCGCGTTTTCCAGGGGCCCAAAGCCGGGGAACGTCGGGTCGAGCGACAGTTCGAGCACCTCACCGGTCCCCGAAACGACACAACGAACCAGGCCGCCACCGCTTTCGCCCGAGGTGGTTCTGGCGGAAAGCTCGTCCTTGACGCGGGCCACCTGGGCCTGAATTCGCTGCGCGGTCTGGATCAGGTCGCGCAGATTCGGGGAGTCCGTGGGACCGTCCATCAGGTCTTGATCTCCCGGATCGCGACGCCGAACAAATCCTGCGCCTTTTGAATGATGGGGTGCTGGCGCGCTTCCTGTTCTCTTGTGTGCTTGTCAGCGGACAGGGCGTCGGCTTCTTCCAGGAGCTCGGCCCGAATCACGGGCACGACTGACGCGTCTCTCTTGTCCTGCCTGGTCACCAGCCGAACCGGAGATCCCGTTCCGGAGGAGAGGGCCTGCTCGATCTCGACGCGCACCCGTTCGGCGGCATCCACGTCCGCCCGATCCTCGAAGCCCAGAACCACCTTGCTGGCGTCGAGCTCCCACACGTGGGCGTTGGCCAACAACGCGCCAATACGCGGTCGCCGACGTTCCAGATCCGATTTGGCGCGTCGCCAGGCTTCGGCCGGAAGCAGAACGACCCGATCAGAGGGTGACGGCGTTCCCGCTGCCGGGGACTGGGCCAGCGCCGGTGCCGGTGCCGGTGCGATTGCGCGGGACGGAAGTGGTGCCGGCGTGGGCGCGGGCGCCGGGACGGAAGAGAGCGCGACCGGACGGGGCAGCGCCGCCGGGGGGCTTGCCGCCGGGGTTGGTCGATGGGGGGCTCGTCCGCCGTCGCCGGGACCTCGGGGGGGCTCGCCCGCTTGCAGCCGCGCTTCGAGCCCTTCCAGCCTGTCGATGAGATCGCCGAGAGGTTCGAGAGGTTCGGCCTCGCATAGGTCCACGGCCGCCATTTCCAAGATCAGGCGTGGCGCGGTCGCGCGCCCGGCTTCCTCGACGGCGCGTGCCCACCGGTCGAAGAGAACGGCGGTCAATCCTCCCGCTGTCGCCGCCAGCGCGCGTAGCTCGCCGAGTTCGTCCGCCGTGGCGTCGATCAGGTCATCAGGCTCAGAGACCCGCGCCACCACCTCCATATCCCGCAGCAACCCCAGGAACGACCGGCTCATCTGTGCCAGATCCAATCCCCGCTCCACGGCCGCGTTCAGGGTCCGTAGGGCCGCCGCCGCATCCCGCGCCAGAACAGCCCGCGCCAGGTGAACGAGGACCGCGCGATCAGCCACGCCCAGGACTTCGGAGACGATNNCGCACGGAGCCCCCCGCTTGACGGGCCAGTGACAGCAACCCGTCGGCGCTGAACGGAATCTTCTCGGCGACCAGGACGCCTTCCAGGTGCGACGTCAGTCGGGCGGTCGGGATCAGCTTGAAATCGTAGCGCTGGCATCGGGACAAGATGGTGGTGGGGATCTTGTGTGCCTCGGTGGTGGCGAAGATGAACACCACGTGAGCGGGCGGTTCCTCCAAGGTCTTCAACAACGCGTTGAAAGCACTCGTGGAGAGCATATGGACTTCGTCGATGATGTAGATTTTCAGCCGCCCCTTGGAGGGCATGTAGCGCGTTCCCTCGCGCAGGGTGCGCACATCGTCGACGCCGGTATTCGAGGCTCCATCTATCTCGATGACATCGACCGAACGCCCGGCCGCGATCTCCTGGCAGGCCTCGCACGCGCCACAAGGATTCGCCGTTGGTCCCTGCTGACAGCACAGGGCCTTGGCCAGAATCCGCGCCGCGCTGGTCTTGCCCACCCCGCGCGCGCCCGTGAACAGAAAGGCGTGATGGACGCGATTCCCGGTGATGGCGTTGGTCAGCGTGCGCGCGACGTGTTCTTGCCCGACCAGCTCGGAAAAACGCTGGGGCCGATACTTACGGGCCAGGACCAGATACGACATGGGGGCGTGACTCTAGCAAATATCGCCCGGTGGAACCGGAGAGGCGGCTGAGGCGGATGAGGCGGAGGATGGTCAAGCCTTGCCTCCCAAACGCAGGCGCCACACGATGGTCAGCGCTTCGGCGAAGATGGTTCCCGACATTTTCGATTGACCGACCCGGCGATCCACGAACTGGATGGGGATTTCGACCACCCGCGCGCCCGCGCCGAGCGCGCGATAGCTCATCTCGATCTGAAACCCGTACCCCTTGGCTCCGACCTCCGAAAGGCCAACCTGGCGCAAGGTTTCCGCCTTCCAAGCCTTGAATCCCCCCGTCAAGTCGCGGATCGGGACGCCCAGGATTGTGCGCGCGTACAGGCTGCCTCCCCGACTGATCAGGCGCCGGCGCAGCCCCCAGTTCACCGTGCTTCCTCCCGACACGTAACGCGAACCGATCACCAGGTCGGCGCCCGCGTCGAGCGCCGCCAGCAGCTTCGGAACGTCGCCGGGATCGTGAGAGAAATCCGCGTCCATCTGCACGACCCGTTGCCATCCTTCGGCCAGCGCCTGCTGAAAAGCGTCGATGTACGCGGGGCCGAGGCCCTGCTTGGACGGGCGGTGCTTGACCCGAATCCGCGAATCCCGCGCCGCCAGTTCGTCGGCAATCCCGCCCGTTCCGTCGGGCGATGCGTCGTCCACGATCAGAACGGTCGCGGCAGGAACCGCCGCGCGCACCGCGGCCACAATGTCAGCCACGCCTTCCCTTTCGTTGAAAGTCGGGATGACGATGAGGGTTCGAGGCGTCACGGCTTGGTGGTCTCGGTATCAGTGCGCCTCCCGAGGGTCAAGGGGCGGCCGGCGGTGCCTCGGCCGCGCCGGCTCTTTCCTTGTCGGGCAGGGGGGCGTGCTTACAGTCGCCGACGAGGCACCGGAAAAATGCGACTCGACAAGCTGACGACGAAGGCTCAAGAAGCCCTGCAAGCGGCGCAGGAGCTGGCCGAGCAGCGAAATCACCAAGAATTGACGCCGGANNCGACGCCTCAAGGATTTGATGGCCGACGCGCAAAAACGCTCGCAAGACTTCAAGGACGAATATGTCTCGAGCGAGCATCTGTTGCTGGCGCTGGTTGGGGGCAACCACGGCGCCGCGACCCGCGCGTTGAAGGATTCCCAGGTGCAGGAATCGGCCCTGCTGTCGGCGTTGGCCGAGGTCCGCGGGTCGCAACGGGTCACGGATCGCGAGGCCGAAGGCAAGTATCAGGCGCTCGCCAAGTACACCCGCGATCTCACGGAATCCGCGCGCACCGGAAAGCTGGACCCAGTCATCGGCCGGGACGAGGAGAT
>PMNO01000442.1:4603-4773 GCA_003161835.1 Myxococcales bacterium
TTGGTCGGGGCGGGTGGGGCCGAAGGGGCCATGGACGCCGCCAACATGTTGAAGCCGGCGTTGGCCCGCGGTGATCTGCGCTGTATCGGCGCGACGACGCTCGACGAGTATCGCAAGCGCATCGAGAAGGATAAGGCCCTCGAGCGCCGATTTCAGCCGGTGTTCGTCGG
>PMNO01000530.1:0-161 GCA_003161835.1 Myxococcales bacterium
GAGACCGAATAGCTGAACGCTTCCAGCTCCGCGTTGATCGCCGAAAGATTCTTGTTGCTGCTCTCGATCTGCACGACCGACTTCTGCAGCGCGGCGACGCAGTTCCAGTGCGCGCACACCAACGCGGACAACACGGCCTGTGACGACGGCAACGCGTGCAC
>PMNO01000530.1:214-9816 GCA_003161835.1 Myxococcales bacterium
GGCGTTTGCACCAATCCGGTCGCGGCCAACGGGGCGACCTGCAGCGATGGCAACTCGTGCACCGCGGGTGACTCGTGTCAGGCGGGCGCCTGCGTGGCGGGAGCTCCGAAGGTCTGCGCGGCCTCCGATCAGTGCCACGTGGCAGGCGTTTGCGCGCCCGCGACGGGCGTTTGCACCAATCCGGTCGCAGCCAACGGGGCGACCTGCAGCGACGGCAATGCCTGCACCTCGGGTGACTCCTGCCAGGCTGGCGTCTGCGCAGCGGGAACTCCCAAGGTCTGCACGGCTTCGGGCACCTGCCACGCGGCCGGCGCATGCGATGCCACCACGGGCCTCTGCTCAGATCCACTCGCCGCCAACGGTACGGCCTGCGATGATCAAAACTCGTGCACGTTGGGTGACGCGTGCCAGGGCGGGGTTTGCACCCCGACGCAGATCACGGCTCCCAGCGAGTGCGTCTCGCCGGATTGCAAGCAGTGCACCCTCGACAACTGCTTCCCACCGACGGACGGCTGCACTTTGATCGCGGATCCGGCCGACAAGCAGCTCTGCGAGACGGCGTATAGCTGCTTCGTGGCGCTGACCCATCCGGGAACCACCGTTCCCGGCGTTTGCACCAACGGTGGCGATCCCACCAAGTGCTGGTGTGGCACCAACCCGACCACGTGCTTGACCGACGCCGCCGCGGCGAACGGTCCTTGCCGTGACGCGGTGGTGGCCGCCGCCAAGTCCGCGGATCCGGGGACCATCAACCTGCGATTCGTGGATCCCGGCTTCCCCTTGGGACGCGCGGTCAACCTGTCGTCGTGCCGTGGTTCCTTCTGCGGTACCCCGCCGAATGGAAACAACGAGTGCGGCGTTCGCTAGTGAGTCGGCTGATCGGCCGCCTCGCAGCGTAACGAGGACACAGTAGAAAAAAAAGGACGGGCGCCGGGGAAACCTGGCGCCCGTCCTTTTTTATTGTCGAGCGATTGCGCGCGATCTCTGACAATCGGGCAGCCTTTCTGGAAATCGAAACGATCCACGCGCCGCGCCGCAAGATCGGCCTGGATAGTATCGGCCGATGTCGATTTGCAGCGTGGTTCGCTAATTGCTTTGCGGGAAGGCCGAACGGGTGAGCAGTTCGCTCCACCGTCCCGCGAAGACCCACGGAGGATTGCCATGAGAAGGATATTTGCAAGCGCGCTAGGCGCCGCTGTTTTCGGGGCCATGTCGGCCAATTCACTCGCCGCTTTGAACCTGCAGGGTTCGGACACGCTCGAGGACGTGACGAAGGATGTCATCAACGTCTGTGGCCTCGGTTCGGTCATCAACTACGTAGGGGGAGGATCGGGTACCGGCGAGGCCGCGATGCTGGGTGGACTTCAGCAAATCGCGCCCATGTCTCGTGAGCTGAAGGCACCCGCATGCACCCCATCGGCGTCACAGCTCCTGATCGGGTTGGACGGCATCGCGATCGTCGCGTCCAATCAACTTCTCGGCGACAGCCTCAACCAGACGCCCGACGATCAGACCGACGATTGCAGCGACACGCTAGCGGGAGGAAACAGCCTGTCCGTTCCCGGATGCACCGCGGCCGATGGTTGCACCACCCCCGGGACCTATGTGTTCACGGACTGGCGGGACGTCCTGGCCATGGTGTACGGCGGCCAGAATCACACCGCGGCGCCACAGCTCATCAATCGGGCGCGCAATCCAGCGCGCATCAACTGCGCGAGCCCCGTTCGGCAAGCTCTGGTCAATAGCTGGACGTCGCTCTTCAGGGACTCCAGCGCGGATCCCCAGTCTTGCCGCGCGGACAGCTGCGTGCGACTGAAGCACGCCTTCCGTCGGGGAGACCTGTCCGGCACCACTGACACGTTCGTGGAATTGGTCGGGCTGACGAAGATCGCCCCCTACACGACGACGTTCAACCTCTTCGTTCCCACCAAGGACGCGAACGCGACCGCAAACCCATTTTGCAACGCCGGCGAAGCGCTCATGAACAAGGGTGATTCGGATTACCTGGATCTCGACCCCATTCGACGCATCGCCGACTCCGACGCGGCTGCGATCGGCCGCTTGGGCCTGGAGCAAGTGGCCCAAGGGTACGCCGTGCCCAGCAATCCCCCAGTGGAGCCCGGCAACGACACGCGCACCGATCCCCCGGTGACGGTCTTGGCGGATTACGGCGCCCCGAATGCCCCCAACGTCTTTCCCGATCCGAACATTCCAAACGCCCTCGCCCTGCAGCGGGCTGCATTGCCCCAGAGAAAGGGGCTGGGCGTCGTGTTGCCGATCGAGTTCCCCGCGAACTTCGGCGACGAAAGGGTCGCCTATTTCTCCACCGTACCGCTCGACGGTGAGCCGGTCCTGTGCGCGCCCGGCAAGTTCGCTCTCTCGATCGCCGACACCCAGCACGCATCGGCGTCGATCTGCCCGGACGGCAAATCGCAGCCTTGCCTGTTGCCCGTCAACGTCGACAATCCCGCCTCGCCGAACTTCAACTGTCTGACCAACACCCCGGTGCCCGCCTCGCCCCCTCTTCGCGATTCGCGGGTCTACAACCTCCTGGTCGTCGATGTGAACGGAAAGTTCGTACGCGACAGCTACGTGAATCCCAACTTGTTGCCCGGTCTGGCGTCGGTTCGCCAGAACCGGGTCGTGAGCGCGTTCTTCCGGCTCCAGGTGAGCCAGACCGACTATCTCGGCACGTTTCCGACGGGGATCAACTGCAAGAAGTTTTCATCCACCGATCAGATCGGCTGCCTGGTCGAGGCCAATCCCTGCAGCATCGGCTTCGCGGGCCGCGAGGCCGTGGACAACATCCTGAACATGGCGTTTCAGGTCGAGGGCATCAAGCCGACCTCGGACAACATTTCCAAGCTCGTGGACGGCACCGGTGGGGTCCCTTACCCCATCTCGCGAAAGCTGTGGGTGAACGCGCTCAACGGATTTGGCTCGGTGTCTGGCGACCAAGCGGCGCTCCTCAGCTGCTTCAATGGCAGCAGCCCGGGGGTCCCGCTGAGCCTGATTGACTCCAAGGTGACGGGCCGCAACTTCGTTGCGGTGCCTGCGGGGGTTGCGCGTGCGAAGTCGTGCCCGGCGGTATTTCCGTAGCCCGTGGTCAAGGAGAACACGAAAATGACAACAAAACATGTTCTGAAGTGTTGGGCTGGCGCGCTGGCCTTGTTGGGTGGAATGGCTGGCGCCTGCAGCGACAATGGCGATCGCAATAGTTCGGCGGACCAGCGCGCGGTCGATGAACTGGGACGGCAGGTTCAGGCGGAGATGAACGTCACTCAGACGCAGAGCGCGCTGACGATATCTGAGCTGCGCGGGGTGCGTCCCACTCTCAAGTGCGTCGAGAAGGTGTCGAGCAGCAGCTACAAGGCGCACTTTGGTTACTCGAGCAGCTCGTCGAGCAATGTGTCGATTGCCGTGGGCTTCTACAACCGCTTCTTCCAGAGTCCGAGTGGGCGTGGGCAACCGACGCTCTTCATGCCGGGATCTCACCCGGACGCATTTCAGCTGTCGTTCGCCAGTAACAGTTCCCTCTCCTGGATCCTCGGCTATAGCTACGTAAGCGCGGTGTCGAGTTCCCCGGTCTGCCCACCCACGGGAACCGGCGGAACCACCGGAACAGGCGGCGCGGCCGGCAAGGGAGGGGCAGGCGGCGCCGCGGGCGCGGGTGGGCGTGGCGGCACGGCTGGATCGGGCACGGGTGGCGCCCCCACTTGTCCCTCGACCTGTGATGACCACAATCCGTGCACCGTCGACATGTGCAGCGCCTCCACGGGGTTCAAGTGTTCGAACGTCGCGGTGACGAACGGCACCGCCTGTAACGACGGGAACGCCTGCACCATCGGGGATTCCTGTCAGACGGGTGCCTGCGTGGCCGGCACGCCGAAGACTTGCGTGGCGCAGGACGCCTGCCATGTGGTGGGAACGTGCGCGCCGGCCACCGGCCTGTGCTCGAACCCCGCCGCCGCGAACGGCGTCTCCTGCAATGACGGAAACGCCTGCACCACGATTGACTCGTGTCAGGGTGGCGCCTGTGTCGGGACGGCGCCGAAGACCTGCTCGGCCTTGGACCAGTGCCATGTGCCAGGGGCGTGTGTCCCTGCCACGGGTGTGTGCTCGAACCCCAACGCCGCCAATGGCACCACGTGCACCGACGGAAATATGTGCACGGCCGCCGATACCTGTCAGGCGGGAGTCTGCATCGCCGGTAGCGTCATCCCGCCGACTCATTGCCCGGGGGGAGCAATCTGCGACAACTGCACCGCCGACAACTGCGTGTCGTCGACCGATGGATGTGACGCAATCGAGGATCCCACGGACCGGCAGCTGTGTGAAAACCTGTACGCGTGTTTCACCGACCCCGCGAACCACTGCACGGTGTTGGGCGATCCTCTCAAGTGCTGGTGCGGCATGAATACCGACACCTGCGACACCGACAATGCCCCCCCCACCCAGGCCAACGGGCCCTGTCTGCAAGCGGTCATCGCCGCCGCTCACCTGACCGCCGCTACATACGACGCCGGGACGATCAAACTGAGGCTCGTCGATCCCGACTTCCCGCTGGGTCGCGCGGCGAACCTGACCATCTGCCGCGGTGGATACTGCGCTGCGGAGTGCGGCGTGCCGTGAGGAGCGGCCCGAGACGGCGCTGCCGGGAGTGCCCCCCTGGCAGCGCCGCCGGGTGCCGCGCCGATGTCGCGAAACTGCCGCAAGCCCGCCACGTAATTGTAATCCGCGCGGATCGGTGAGGTTGGTATAGACGACCGCTCAACGAATCCGCACTCCGCACTTCGAAATCGCCGCACGACGGGAACATGACGATGACAGACACACCACAGCGCGAGTCCGATCGGGGCCAGAGGACTTCATCGGCAATCCGCGGGGGCAGTGGCGTCGGACGTGCGGCGTGCTTCGCCTTTGTTCTGGTCGCAATCTCCGAGGGGCCGGGGGTGGTCGCCAAGGAGGAGGTCGCGGCACCGTCGGTGGGCTCTCCGGCGGCGATCGCCGCGGTTCCAACCTCGAAGGTCCCCGCCGCTGGTTCCGCGGTGCCGCGGAATGAGCCCGGGCCGGGGCAGCTCTCCAGTAAGTTTGCGATCGACTACTGGGATCCGGAAAAGAGCGTGCCCAGCGCCAAGGATCGCGACAACAATCCACTCGAGTTCGGGTACTTCTTGCAGGATCTTCTGGAGAAGGCCGAACGCGCGCGAAAAGACAACGACTTCCAGGCCCTGATTCGCTTCTATCGGGCCGTCGCCAAGGCGGTGCCGGACAACGCCAAGGGCTGGAGCAAGCTTTGCGAAGCGTACGAATTCGTGAAGGACCGCGACCGGGCCATCCGAGCCTGCAAATACGCGATCGAGCGGCCCGCGGTCGAGGTGCAGGACTACGTCCGCTATGTGAATCTGGTCCTGAGCAAGGATGGAGCGCTGTCGCCCGCCGAAGTTGCCGATCTGAAGGCCGTCTTTGAGCACCTTGAAAAACAGGGCCCCTCTACAGTGTTTCTGGCGAACAGCCTGCGTTGTCAGACCGCCGTGAGGGTCAAGGATGTCGCGGCGCTAGAAGCCTGCACGAAAGAGATGTCGCGCCTCGCCCCCGACGACGCCAAGACGGTTGTGTTCCAGTGGTCGTTGGCGCTGGAGAAGGGGCAGCGAGCGGAGGCCGAGCGCCTCATTGATCGCGCGGTGAAGGCGGGCGTGCTGCTCGAGAACATTCAGCGCATGCAGAAGGTTACTTCTTCGATTGGGAGCCGCGGTCAAAAGATAGCCAAGGGCGCGGTGGTGGTCTGTGCCCTGGCCCTCGCGCTGGCAGCGGCGCTGGCGATCAGACGACGGGGAATGACCCGGGGGATGACCCAACGGCTGGCGCGCTAGCCGCCACCAGGCGGGCGTGTCCGCGGGACTTTGCCGGTTGACCGGTTGTGATACCCTGACTTCCGCCATGGCTAGGATATTGGTCGTAGAGGATGAGCCCGACCTTCGACAAGTGCTGGCGTACAACCTGCGCGACGCTGGCCACGATGTCGTGTTGGCCTCGGAGGGACGCAAGGGAATCGCGCTGGCGAACGAGCATCCCCCCGAACTGGTCCTGCTGGACCTGATGTTGCCCGATATTTCCGGTCTGGAGGTGTGCCGCGCCTTGAAGGGCGCGGAGCGCACGCGTGATGTTCCCGTGATCATGGTGACCGCTCGCGGCGAGGAGATCGACCGCGTGGTGGGCTTTGAATTGGGAGCGGACGATTACGTGGTCAAGCCGTTCAGCATTCGGGAATTGCTGCTGCGCCTGCGGGCGGTGTTGCGTCGCGGAGCGACACCCCCGGAGGAATCCGCGTCGACGGCGCCGACGCAGGTTCACTTCGGACGCTTGACCATTGACGCCGGCGCCCACCGGATCTGGGTTGACGGAGTCGAGGTCGCGCTGACGCCGCTCGAGTTCAAGCTCCTGTGCACCCTGCATGAGCGACGCAATCGCGTGCAGTCGCGTGGGGTCCTGCTGGACGATGTGTGGGGTGCGAGCCAGGAGAACATGACGCGCACGATAGATACACACGTCAAGCGGCTGCGAGAGAAGCTGGGCATCCACGTGGGCCAGTACGTCGAGACCGTGCGCGGGGTGGGGTATCGTTTCGTGGGTCGCCCGCCCGAGGCCGAGGCCGAGCCGGGGGAGACGCGATGAAGCTGGACATCAGGACCAAGCTGGTCCTGGTGTCGCTGGGGTTGATCGCCGTTTCAATCCTCGTTCTCGAAACCTATCTGCGTCCGCTGATCCAGCAGGAGATCGTCGATACCCTGCGCACCGATCTGTTCGCGCGGCTGTCGCTCATCGAGCGCGAGGCCGCCGCCCACGCAACTGGCTCGCGGGCCAATGAGTGGGCTGCGCTGGCCGATGATCTGGGCGTGCGCGCCGGATTGCGCGTGACGTTCATCGCCACGGACGGCACCGTGCTTGGTGACTCGGAGGTCCCCGCGTCCGCGTTGCCCACCTTGGAGAATCACGCAGGTCGGCCGGAGGTCGCGGCCGCGCTGCGCGGCGAGCGCGGGTTCTCGACTCGCAACAGCGCGACCGTCGGACGGCGTCTGATATACGCGGCCATTCCCGTCCGATCCGACGGGCGGATCGTCGTGGTTGCGCGGGTGGCATCGCCGATGGAACAGCTGGAACGGGGCCTGTCGCGGCTGCGGCGGATGTCGATCGTCGCCGCGGGCCTGGCTCTGGCGGTGGCTGTTCTCATGTCGACGGCCGCGGCACATCTGATGTCGCGCGCACTGCGTGAAATCACGGACGCCGCGCGGCGCATGTCCGAGGGGGACCTGACCGTCAGAACCCGCGTGGGGGGTGTGGACGAAATCGGTCAACTGGGCCGTGCGCTGGACGGCCTCGCCGAGAATCTGTCCGCGACGCTGGCCGCCCTGCGCGGTGAGCGAGATCTGTTCGGGCGCATGCTGGAGTCCATGCAGGAGGGGGTGTTGGTGTTGAACCGCGATTTGCGGGTCCTCCTGGTCAATCCGGCGCTCCGCGACATGCTGTTGCTGGGTGGTGACATTGTCGGTCGAATGCCAATCGAGACCATTCGCAACACCGAGCTTCAGGCGGTCTTGGACGGCGCGGCGGCCTCCGGCGAGCCGGCCTCAGGCGAGGTCGAGATCGCGGGCTTACGGCCCCGAAGGTTCATGGTCCACGCGACCCCCCTGACCGGCGAGCCCCGCGGTCTGGTGGCCGTCTTCGTGGACGTCACCGAGATTCGCCGCCTCGAAAGCATGCGCAAGGACTTTGTAGCCAATGTCTCGCACGAACTGCGAACGCCCATCACGGCGGTGCGCTCGGCCGCGGAGACCGCGCGCCGCACGATCGAAAAGGATCCCGAGGCGGCACTGCGGTTCGTGGACATGATCGAGCGCAATGCCCACCGCCTGCAAGAATTGGTGGAGGACTTGCTGGAGTTGTCGCGCATCGAATCGAAGCAGGTCCGCCTGCAGACCGAGCCGGTCGACATCGCGCCCGTCGCGGAGCAGGTGCTGGCGGTGTTTCGCGAAGCCGTCGATCGGCGCAAATTGAAGACGGTCATCGCGGTGCCGACGTTCCCGCGGCCGGCCCGCGCCGATCGGCGGGCGATCGAACAGGTCCTGACGAATTTGATCGAGAACGCCGTGAAGTACTGCCGGGAAGGCGCGACGGTGACGGTCCGGATCGCGGAAGCCGAGGGGATCGCGCAGAACGGTGCGCAGACGTCTCGGACGATCCGTGTATCAATCGAGGATACCGGACCCGGCATCGANNGGCGTGGAGAGCACGCCGGGCAAGGGGACCATCTTCTGGTTTACTCTGCCCGCAACCTGAGCCGGTTGCCCTTTTGCGATTGAACACGTTACGGAAGCGACACGTGAACGTCACGAATGCTCTTTATGGTGGGCCACCATCGAGATGATCAGAGAGCACAAGGAGAACAGTCCATGAACCTACGAAGAACAGTTTGGCTCGCGGTTGCGGCGGTTGCGTCCGCGTCGGCCGGGTCGAGTTCGGCGATTGCGGGAAGCCTGACCATCAAGGGCTCCGACACCATGGTCGTTCTNNGGCCAGCGCTGGGCCGAGGAGTACATGAAGAAGGTGGCCGGGACAACCCTGCAGGTAACGGGGGGCGGCTCCGGTACCGGAATCAGCGCGCTCATCAACGGAACCACCGACGTGTGTCAGGCCTCGCGCGCCATGAGCGCCGCCGAAAAGGAGAAACTACGGGATCGCTACGCCACCACCGGCACCGAGACGACCGTCGCGCGCGATGGCCTTTCCATCTACGTCAACGCATCCAATCCGTTGACGGAAATCACGATGGATCAGCTGAAGGAGATCTTCACGGGCAAGGTGACGAGCTGGAAGGATCTGGGCGGCGCGGATTCGAAGATAATCGTGTATTCGCGCGAAAATAGCTCGGGCACTTATGTGTTTTTCAAGGAGCACGTGTTGAAGAACGCGGACTACACCGCGCGCGCGCAGACCATGCCCGGAACGGCCGCGGTCGTGAACGCGGTCGCCAAGGAGAAGTTCGGGATCGGCTACGGTGGTGCCGCCTATGCCAAGGGCATCAAGATTCTGAAGGTGAAGAAGGACGCGGCCACTCCCGGCGTCGCGCCCGAACTCGCCAACGTCAAGGACGGCAGCTATCCGCTGTCCCGGCCTCTGTTCTTCTACACGCGCAACAAGCCGAGCGGCGATATCAAGGGATTCGTTGATTGGGTCTTGTCGGCCGAGGGTCAGGATATCGTGACCAAGGTCGGCTATTTTCCGGTGAAGTAGCCGCTGGCGCGGCGAATCGTTCGTCACCGAAACGTCACCATCGCGGCACTATCACGACACCCTCCGATGGTCTAGTGCTCCGGTGTCTTCTGCCGACGGTGCGGTGCCTGTATCCATGGGCGATGTCGATCCGGCAGGCACCCGGCGTATAGGAGCAAGTCGGGCGAAGCTGGTGCTGGCGGCGCCCCCGCGTTGGCACCATCTCGCCGAATGGGTCATCCGGGTTTTGGCCCTGTCGGCGATCGCGGCGGTTGTTCTGATCTTTGCTTTCGTGGCTCGGGAGTCCTTGCCGCTGTTCGTCAGCCGCGACG
>PMNO01000269.1 GCA_003161835.1 Myxococcales bacterium
AATTTCGAAAGCGGGGCCATGTTCATCACCGGGCTCGGCTGGCAGCACTACAACCCGTTCGAGTTCGAGCATTTCGGCGATATGAACCTGATGAAGGCGGCAATTCGGCACTCGAATCTACTGTCCACGGTCAGTCCCACCTACGCGCGCGAGATTCAGACGCCCGAATATGGATTCGGCCTGGACGGCGTGCTGTCGGCGCGCGGGGCCGATCTGCGCGGCATCTTGAACGGCATCGACTACGACGACTGGAACCCGGCGGCGGATGCTTTCCTGCCGGTGCTCTTCGACGCCGACCATCTGGCCGGCAAGGCCGCATGCAAGGCCGCGCTCCAGAAAGAGATCGGCCTGCCGACTCTCCCCGATACGCCGCTCTTCGGCGTGATAGGACGACTGACGCCGCAACAGGCGCGGGATGTCCTGGCGCACGCGCTCGATGCGTTGCTCGAGTGGGACCTTCAGGTCGTCCTGCTCGGTTCGGGAGATCTCGAGGCGGAGCGTTTCTTTGCCACGCTGGCCTACCAGCGCGCCGACAAGTTCCGCACCACCATCGGGTTCGATGACGGGCTGGCGCACCGGATCGAGGCCGGCGCGGATTTTTTTCTGATGCCGTCGCGATTCGAGCCGTGCGGCCTCAATCAGATGTACAGCCTGCGCTATGGCACGCTGCCGATCGTCCGGGCCACCGGGGGCTTGCTCGATACCGTGCAGAATTACGACGAGACCAGCGGCACGGGAACCGGGTTCATGTTCGGAGACCTGACCGTGGACGGGCTGACCAATACGATTGGTTGGGCGCTTTCAACATATTTTCATCGCCCCTCACACATCCAACAGATGCGCCGCGCGGCCATGATTCAGGATTCGTCTTGGGAACGAGCGGCGGGCGCGTATGAAAGGCTGTACACGGATGCCTACGCGCGCCGCCGAGGCCACGGCTTCGCATCCAAATGATGTCCGCGGGCCTTGCAAGATTGAGATCGCCGCGTGCCCGACAGACCGCCCATCAGTGCCAGGTGACTTCGTCGACGTAGGTGCGTCCGGCCCAGGCCTGGCCGTGAAAGCTGATGCGCAGGCCAATGAGGCGAACACCGGCACCGGCGTTTCCATCGCCGGCAATGGGAAGCTCCACCCCGGTCCAGATCCCCGTGGCGCCGAGCGGCGCGAGCGGGCCTTCGATGACCCCGTCGCCGGTCAGGATGAACAGTTGGGCGTCCACCGGGCCCTCGGGCAGGGGAGGGCCGTCCAGGTAGATCGCTGCGGACAGGGTCAAGCCGGTGATGTTCAGCGACGTCAACACCGGGCGCGACACCTCCCCGGTTTGGTAGGAGCACGCCAGCTCCTCGCCAACCTCACCGCACATCGATGCGGCCGTGGTGGCGCGAAAGTCGGCGTCCAGACGCAGCGCCCCCCGACCACACGCCGTGGGAGCGGCGACGACCTGCGGCTTGGAGAGCGCCATCCGGCAGCACGTGGGTGGCAGAAAATGCTCCGTGCTGCCGTCCTCGAATCCGAGCGCCGACGGACAACACAGGGCGCCCGAAACGTCCTCGCAGTCGGGAACTATCAGGGGTGGTTCGGTTTGCACGATTCCGGCGTCCGCGGGCGCGGCGTCCCGGAGCAGATAGGAGGGCATGACATTCGAGCCGCTGTCTCTTCCCCCGTCGGAGGCGTCATCGGCCGGGAACTCGCCGTCGGCGTCCATTGGTTGAGCGCCCCCCTCGAGTGGTTGTGCGGCGATATCGTCCGCGCAGCCAGAGATCCCCAGCAAGGCCATCAGTAGCGCGAAACGACTCGTCGACAAGGCGATCGAACGTAACGGGGTGTTCCGACTGCGTCAAGGATGGTACAAGACGCGCTCGGCCCACCCGGTCAGGAGGACGTTCACCATGTCATCGAATGCGAAGCGCGGCGGCCTGAGCCGACGCCAACTCTTGGGCGGATCTCTGGTCGGAGGTGTCGTGGGCCCTGGTTTCGTGGCAGCCGCCGCGCGCGGGCCTACGGGCTCCACGGGCGGCAGCGGCGACGGCGGCGCCGCGGGCGGGCGATCGGCCTTTCCCAAGACCTTTGCATGGGGGGTTGCCACCGCCGCCTATCAGATCGAAGGAGCGGCGGCCGAGGACGGCAAGGGTCCCTCGGTGTGGGACGTCTTTTGCAAGAAGCCCGGCGCCGTGTTCGAAGGCCATACCGGCGACGTCGCGTGCGACCACTATCACCGCTACAAGGAGGACGTGGCGCTGATGAAGCGCCTGGGCGTGAGCTCCTATCGGTTCAGCATTTCGTGGCCGCGCGTCTTGCCGGAGGGCACGGGGACGCCCAATCCGAAGGGGTTCGATTTCTACAATCGCCTCCTGGACGAGCTGCAGGGGGCGGGCATCGCGCCGCTGTGTACCTTGTTCCACTGGGATTTTCCGCAGGCGCTGTACAAGCGGGGAGGCTGGTTGAATCGCGACGTGGCCGGCTGGTTCGCGGACTATGCCGGGCTGGTGGCCGACAAGCTGGGTGATCGTATCAAGGATTGGGTCACGCAGAACGAACCGCAGTGTTTCATCGGCATGGCCCTACGCGATGGGGTGCATGCGCCCGGCGACAAATTGAAGGACCCCGACTATCTGACCGCCGCGCACAATGGAATGCGCGCGCACGCCAAGGCGGTTCAGGCGCTGCGCGCGCGGACCAAGGGCGACGGGAAAGGCGTCCGGATCGGCTATGTGCTGTCCGCGCAGCTCACCCAGCCCGCCACCGAGAAGGCCGAGGATGTGGAGGCCGCGCGCTGGGCGAACTTCGCGGTGCGCGATCGAAATCAATGGAACAACAGCTGGTGGACCGATCCCGTGCTGCTGGGACGCTATCCCGAAGACGGGGTGAAGCTGTACGGCAAGGACATGCCGGCATTCAAGGCCGGCGATCTGGACGAGATGAAAGAGCCGCTGGATTTTTTGGGGCTGAACATCTACAAGGCCGACATGTGGCGGCGGGGCGATGACGGCAAACCCGTCGCGGTGAGCCTTCCTCCCGGCTACCCACGTTCGGCGGTGGATTGGCAGTCCATCACGCCGGCCGCCCTGTATTGGGGGCCGCGCTTCTTTCACGAACGTTACCGATTGCCCCTGTCGATCACTGAAAACGGTCTGTCGACGCGTGATCAGGTCTTCCTCGACGGCAAGGTTCATGATCCCCAGCGGATCGATTACATGCACCGGGCCTTGCTCGAGCTCGGGCGCGCCGTGAAGGATGGTGTGCCGGTCACCGGATATTACGCGTGGTCGTTGCTGGATAATTTCGAGTGGTCGGATGGGTACAAGCAGCGGTTCGGTCTGACGTATGTCGACTACCAGACCCAGCGCCGCATCCCCAAGGATTCGTTCGACTGGTATCGCCGGGTGATCGCCAGCGGTGGCGGGAGTCTGTCCGGCAAGACGGTCTTGCCGGCGAACCAAGTCACCGACGCGGGCTAACCGGCGGCGGACAATCAATCGTAGTA
>PMNO01000364.1 GCA_003161835.1 Myxococcales bacterium
ATGGACGGGGACTGGGTGACGTTGGGCGAAGATCGGTGCAAGAAGTAGACGGTGCAAGAAGTAGACGGGTCCAAAGAGACGGTCCACGTCCAATACAGGAGGCGCGACACGAGACGCTGCGAAATGCAGCGCTGGTTTCGCCTGACCACAATGCTGGGCCGGTTTTTCTTGCTGCTTCGAAGTTTTCCGAAGTTTGTCGTTGCCTGCGAACTCCGCGACTGTTACTTTTCTTTACCTAAGTAAGATCGTGGTGTGAGCTTTGCGCCGGTTGTTCGACACTAGCCTAGGGGTCTGACAAAGCCGAGGCACTTGGCTCGGAGCAGCGGGAGGTGTCATGAACAAGGCCGTTCTTGTCGTGGAAGATGAGGTGGGTGTGCGGCGCGCTCTGCGCAGGCTTTTCGCCGACCGAGGTCTGCGGACGATCGAGGCGGGCAACGGCCGGGAAGCGATCCAGCGGCTCACCGAGGAGACACCGGGGGCCATCGTGATCGACCTTCTGATGCCGGTCATGAGTGGCGCGGAATTGTTGAAAGCCTTGCGCCGCAATGCTTTCTACCGGCGGATTCCCACCGTCGTGATGACTGGTGCCTTGGGTTCGGAGGGCCCGGGCGTAGGTCAGTTGCTGGGCGTGCCGGTCATCTTCAAGCCGAACTTGGAACGCTTGCCTGACATCTTGCTCAACTTGATAGAAAAATTGAGCGGCTCGGCCACGCCCGCGCCAACGACGACCGAGGCGACGGCCATTGCCGCCGGCGACGTGGAAGCGGTCAGCTAGACCTCTCTCGATAGTGGTAGTGATAGACGATTTCAAAACCGGCACGATCGTAGATGCGTCGAGCGGCGAGGTTGCGTGACAGGACCTGAAGGTAGGCGGCCTCGGCGCCCACTCTGTGTCCCCAGTTGAGCGTGCGGCGGAGCAGTTCGGACCCGTAGCCCCGATTTCGCTGCTCCGGGACGGTTGCCAGGTCGAAAAGCCCCAAGAGACCGTCCCAGAGCACGCTCATCCCGCAGGCGACGGGCACGTCGTGGACCTGGAGCGCCAGCAATCGGCGGGTTCCCGGAACCGTGTTCAGGACCGCGCGATGCGCAGATCGGTTGCCGGCGGGTGCGCCACTGAGCGTTTCGAAGATCTGCAGCCACCGGTCGATGGAATGTTCGCGCAGGATCCCCGTTGCCCGCTGCAGGGGTGGGGCGATCGCGCTGGCAAGCGGGCGAGAACGCACCTCGACCTGGTCGCCCAAGCGATATCCCCTTCGCGCCAGCAGCGCGTCCAGATCCGATGGCGCAAACGGCGTCATCCTGAAAATGGTGGGCAGACCCCGCTCCGCGTAGAGTCGCTCACAAGTTGCGATCTTGTCTTCCAGGTCGAGCCGGGATGGGGCCAGTGGCGTGATTGAATTTGCCCGGCGTGTGTAGCCGTCCGCGAAGCGGAGCCGCCAGCCATCGAAATCCGAGTCCGCGAGGGCCGGCCAAGCGCGCAAGGCGACCTGCTCGATACGCAAGGCGCGATCGGCGGTGGGCTCCGCCGAGGTGGATTCAGACATACGAATTGTTCAGCACCTCGCCCAGCCCCCCCGCGCCGGGAACGATGTAGTGGTGATCGTCGAGTCCGCGTTCCTCGTCCCAGCGGGTCCCGGGCTCGGTGGCCAACACATCCACGGGCGACAATCCCCTATCCAGGCGCAACGCGTACACGATCATTTCGGGATGCAGGGCCTGAACGGCGCGCAGGTATTCGGGCGTGACCACCAGGTGCATCGCGATGATCTTGCGCGCGCGACCGCGGACCGCGTTGCCGTAGTGGCGTAACGCCGTGCAGACGGTGGTTCCCGTGGCCCCCATGGGATCGGGAATCAGCAGTATGGCGTCGTCCACGGACCCGCCGATCTTCGCGGATCCAAGCTGGGCACCGGTGACACGGCCCGTGGGATCCGTCTGCCGGCCGAGCGCCAGGTGATCCTGTCTGATGCGCTCGGGTGCCAGGACTTCGTTGAGAAAATCGTAGGTGACTTGCGCGGGCAGCAACCCCGCGCGTGCCAACGCCACAACCACCGTCGTGGTATCGAGGGCCAGGGTTTCGCCTGTCCACAGTCCGAGGGGGGTGGCGTCGATCATGCGGGTTTCGGTGGATCCGATGCGCCGCGGGAACTCGGCGGCAAGGACAGTCTGAATCAGGAGACGATAAAGGTGCGTGCACAAGCGGCTTGCCTCTGGCTGGACGACACCCTTGGCCGACAATCGCGCGAGCAGTGTCAGTGTCAGGGGATCGCAGAGAATGTGCACCCGGGCGCCGTAGTGGTGCGCTATCTCGGACGGGCGAAAGGCGACGTGCTGGTGCTGGGAGTCCATGTCCGCCGGATCAGAGCCGCCCCTGGATTGCAGCCGTGCGGTGGTTTGTCTTCTGAAACGGGGCGTGTTCCATGGCCCGTTGCCAATAGGCTGACAGCGCCTCGAGCGTGAGCGGAAAACTGGTTTCCATGGTTTCCAGTTCGGACAGCAGCGGCAGAAACGAGATGTCCCGCTGACCGGGCGCCGCTCCGTCCAGCCACGGTGCACCGCTGGCTTTCAGCTGTTGATCGACATCGCTGAAGACCTCGTCCATGCGCTTGAACGATCGCTTGTTGAAGGAGGCGCGTCCCGAACCGCTTTGCAACACGGCGACCAGCGCGTCCAGGGAGGCTACGAACATGCGCACCTCGGCCCGTCCGCGCGGCGTCTCTGGCTGCAGGGGCCGGCCGGCGAAAGCTTCGTCGATGTACTGCTGAATGTTGAATGCTTCGGCCAGGACGAAATCGCCGTGCACCGCCAGCGGCGAGCGCGCGGTCGGGTTGTTCTTGGCGGCTCGTGGGTCCGGATACGCGACGTCGCTGGGGATCCACTGATACTCGATGCCCTTCTCCTCGGCCGCGAAACGGACGCGCCAGGCAAAAGGATCCTTGAAATAGCCGTAGATCTCGAGCATGGCCGCAACCATAACATCGGCTGCGGGCGGGCCCAATATGCACAGCCTCGGGCAATCCGCGGGCGTCTGGCGCGGCGTTCGGCTCGCGCGTGCCGACGATGGCCCGGCCCGGCGCGCCGGTGGCGCTCTGGCATGCCGGACGGGAACGTGTTACGACGCGCCATGCTCAGCACATCAACCAAGAGTCTGTTTCCAATCCTGCTGGTCGGCGGCCTCGCCGGGCTGGCCTGTAACCGTATGGGCGGAGGCGGGGGCGGGAGCGCCTCCGGCGAGCCGAAGACCGAGGACGAAAAGGTATTTTATGCCCTGGGCCTCGACATCGGTAAGAACATCGACGTTTTCGGGCTGCAGCCCCAAGAGCTGGAACTGGTCAAGGCGGGCCTCGGTGACGCGATCGCCAAACGCAAGCCGAAGATCGATCTCGAGGCGGTGCGTCCGAAGATCTACGAGATGGCCAAGAAACGCCAGGAGGTGAAGGCGACCGCCGAGAAACAAAAGGGCAAGGCCGCGGTCGACAAAGCCGCCAAGGAGCCAGGGGCGCAACAGCTCGCCTCGGGCCTGGTGATCAAGTCGCTGCGCCCAGGTACCGGCGCCAGCCCGACCGAGAACGACACGGTCAAGGTTCAATACGAGGGACGCCTGACGGACGGGACCGTGTTCGACAGCTCCTACAAGCGGAACGAGCCGGCCGAGTTTCCGCTCAAGGGCGTCGTCAAGTGCTGGACCGAAGGCTTGCAGAAAATGAAAGTTGGCGAGAAGGCTCAGCTGACGTGCCCCGCGGAAATCGCCTACGGCGATCAAGGCCGCCCTCCGACGATTCCGGGTGGCGCGACGCTGGTCTTCGATGTCGAGTTGCTGGAAATCAAGGCCGTAACGCCTCCGCCGCCGCCCGCGAGCACGCCGGCCACGCCCACAACCCCAGCCTCCGCGCCGGCCAAGAAGAAGTAATTGACGCGCACCCGCGAATTTGATAGCGGACGCGCGGGTCTTACATCGAATGTCTATACTCGCGTTTATCGCTGAAGCTGGCTCCGCGCCGCATGCGCACGCTCCGCAATTGATGGATGTGGATGGAACCATCTTCATCCAGCTGGGGCTGTTCGTGGTGGCGGCGTTGGTCATGACGAAGCTGTTGTGGAAGCCGTACTTGCGGGTCCGAGGCGAGCGGGTGACGCGCGTCGACGGATACCGCAAGGACGCCCTGCGCATGGAATCCGAAGCGGCCACGCGTATGGCGCGCGCCGAAAACGAACTGGCGGAAGCGCGGCGCGTGGGTAGCGGCGAGCGCGCCGTGGCCCGCGCGGAAGCCCAAGCGCGCGAACAGACCCTGATGGCCGCGGCGCAGGCGGCAGCCCAAAGCGCCTTGGCGGCGGCACGGGTTCGCCTGGACGCGACGGTCGCGGGGGAAAAGGCCCGGTTGGAGCAGGGAGCACGCGAGACAGCGACCCTGGTCGCGCGGCGTATCTTGGGGCGCGAGGTGGCGTCTTGAGGCGCGCCTATCTCCGGGGAGCCATCGCAGCCGGGGTGCTCTTGTTGTTGTTCACCGCCGGTCCTGGTCCTGGGGTGGTGGGGCAGTTGGCGTTCGGCGCGGAGACTCTGGCGGCGACCGCGGAAGCACACCCACCCCAGGGGGCCACGGAGCGGCCAGAGGACGGGGAGGGCGGCGCGCACGAGGGGCCCGAACAGACCCCCTCGATCGACTTGAAGAAGCTGGCCCTTCAACTCCTGAATTTCGCGGTTCTTCTCTTCATCCTGGTGAAGTTCGGTGGCGGCGCCATCAACAAGGCGCTGGCTGCGCGGCACCACCAGCTCAAGGCCGATCTGGCCTCCGCCGCTGAGCTGCGCGCGATTGCGGAGGCCAAGCTGAGCAAGCAGGAGGCGCGCCTCGCGTCCCTGCAAGCGGAGATCTCGGACATGCGCCGGGCTATCAAGGCCGAGGCGGACGCGGAAAAGACGCGCCTGATTGCGGCGGCCGAGGCGCGCGCGGAGCGCATCAAGAGTGAAACGACGTTTCTGGTGGAACAGCAGGTCCGCGAGGCCGAGGCGCGTCTGCGCCGCGAGTCCGCGGATACCGCGCTCAAGGTGGCCGAGGAGATCTTGCGCCGCGCGATTGGAGCCGGCGACCAACAACGGCTGCTCGACACCTTCGTCACCGACATCGAAAAGGGTGCAGCCGCGCCGGCCAGCGCCGCCGGGAGGGTAGTCTGATGGCCGTCTTGGGCGGATCCATCGCGCGCCGGTATGCCAAGGCGCTCTTCGGTCTGGGCGTTTCGGAGGGGAGCTATGATCGGTTCGGCCAAGAGCTGGATGCCTTGGCGCGGATGTACGAGGGATCGGCGGATCTGCGGCTGGCCCTGGAAAATCCCGTGATCAAGCCGTCGGAAAAGCTAGCCATCCTGCGGGCGATCGTTCCCCGGGTGGCGCCGTCTCCGCTCGTGCAGCGGTTCGCCTGGTTGCTGCTGGAGCGGGGCCGGATCACCTTGCTGCGGGCGATCGCGCGCGCGTACCGGGAGCTGGCGGACGCCCGGGCGGGGCAAGTGCGGGCGACGATCACCACTGCCGCGCCGCTGGCGTCGGGAGATCTCGATCGGATTCGCCGGGCTCTGGAAAAACGGACGGGTCAGCGGGTCATCGTCGAGACCGCGCTCGATCCCGAACTGATCGGGGGGATCGTCGCCCGGGTCGGTGATCTGGTCCTCGACGGAAGTGTGCGCGCGCAGCTCGAAGAAATGCGCCGTCGGTTGCTCAATTAGCCTCGGTCACAGCCAAGCAAGCAGACACAAGCAAGAGNNGTTGCCCATGGAAATCCGCGCCGAAGAAATCAGCCAAATCATTCGCAAGGAAATTGAAGGCTTCGACCAGAAGGTTTCGGTCGTCGAGACCGGCACCGTTCTGGAGGCGGGCGACGGTATCGCCCGCGTGTACGGCCTGGAAAAAGCGATGGCTGGTGAGCTCCTTGATTTCGGTCACGACGTGGTCGGATTGGTGTTGAACCTNNCAGGAGCGGCGCAAGATCGAGGTGAAGGCCCCCGGCATCATCGCCCGCAAGTCGGTGCACGAGCCGATGCAAACCGGAATCAAGGCCATCGATTCGATGATTCCGATCGGGCGCGGCCAGCGAGAATTGATCATCGGTGATCGCCAGACCGGTAAGACCGCCGTCGCCGTGGATGCGATCATCAATCANNCAGAACATGTTCTGCTTCTATGTGGCGATCGGACAGAAACAGTCCACCGTGGCCGCGGTCGTCGACAAGCTGCGCGCGGAAGGCGCGATGGAGTACACGACGATCATCATGGCGTCGGCCTCGGAGCCCGCGCCGCTGCAATTTCTCGCGCCCTACACCGGCGTCACGATGGCCGAGTACTACCGGGACAG
>PMNO01000495.1:0-3425 GCA_003161835.1 Myxococcales bacterium
CGGTCGCTGAGCAACGTGTTCTAGCGAAAGCCCTCGGCCGCGCGCATCTACGCCGATCCAACTCCGACGGCGAGATCCGAGCCCCCGAGAACCGCGATCAGAGGTTACAACCCGGCCGGAATGCTCGATCTCAAGCATCTCGTGGGATTTGCAATTCAGGTCAACGCCAACTTCAGCGTAGAGCCGACCGCTGCCAACGATTTCGAAATGTGGATCGACGACGTTCGGTTCATTCGGTAGCACGTCAACCATTGTCGGGTTCCTTCACCAGCGGCTGGATGCCCGGGTTTCCGGCGTGACGGGTTGTTTATAGACATGAGACTCCCGTCGGAAGCCCCTGGCCGCAGCTGAATCGGCATGTCGGATCGCAAGAGCAACTGCCATACGCAGCACCGCAATCTGGGGGGGATAGTGCCCTGAGTCCAGTGTCACATTCCCACGACGCGTTGATTTGGCAGGATGTTGTGATAGCGGTCGGGCTTACCACCACGGCTTGACCGTCACAATTTGTGTCGCCGGCGGATGCCTGGCACTCGGCGTCGTTCGGAAATGAACCTGCACCCCAAGCGAGCGCCTGCGTCGCGCCGGGATGAATCGCAGTCGCCTGATCGCAGCAGTCCCACCGGCCATCCGATCGAGACGCCAGGTAAATAAGGGCGCCCCCACCACCTTCGTTTGAATAGTTAAAAACGCTCTGGCCCATAGGACCACAGGTATGAATTGCCCGGGAGAGAACATGGCTCGGGTATCCGTCCCGGTCGTAGTCCAGGTAAAGTAGATTGCAGAATCCACTGAAGCAATCCGAGTTAGCGACACAGAGGTTGCCATCTTCCAAGAGGCACTTGCTGCTTCGGCAATGGGCGACGATGCGCGGCGATGACGTGGCCGTCGTGCAGTCCGTTCCCGTTCCGCTGCAGCCGCCGCAGTGCTTGTCGTCGCTCATGAGGTCATAACAAGCATTGGAGCCGATTCCACATTGCGTGAGTCCGGTGGCGCAGGGAGGGTTACACGTGGTTCCGGCGGTATTGCAACCGGATGGCGGACACGTGGTCGTGACCGCCGCCTGACAGGTCCCCGTCGCGTTGCACGTCCGAACGTTCGTTTGAACGCCCGCGGAGCACATCTGCGTGCCTCCGCATTCGGTGCCCATCGCCTTGTTCGTGGTCTCGACGCAGACAGAGGTCCCGGTGGCGCAGGAGAACGTTCCGTTCTTGCACGGATTGGCGGGCTGGCAGGTCCCGCCCGAGGTACAGGCGACGCACGCTTTGCCGCTGCAGACCATGCCAGTACCGCAAGACTGCGCCGCCGGCGTCACGCAGGAGCCGTTCGCGCACGTGGCTTGACCCACGAGATTCAAGCCCGAGCACTGCGGACCACCTCCGCAGGTCTTGGCTGGGTAAGTACACATTCCGTCCGTCCGTCCGGTGCAGCTTCCGCCGCAAGTGGGGTCGGAACCCGTACAGGGGGTGCGGTTGCCGTGCGGAGACCCCATCGCGACCGGCGTGCAGGTCCCCTGGAATCCACCGATGTCGCACGCCTCGCACGAATTGTTGCACGCGGTGTTGCAGCAGTAGCCGTCGGGCGCGCACGTTGTCCCCGCGATGCAGCCGCTTCCGGTCTGACAGGTCTGTCCGCGCTTGCTCTTGCACGCGCCGGTCGCATCGCAGGTGCCGGCACAACTATCGGTGTCGT
Organism: Myxococcales bacterium; assembly: GCA_003161835.1. Lineage (GTDB taxonomy): Bacteria > Myxococcota_A > Polyangia > Fen-1088 > Fen-1088 > FEN-1088. The sequence goes on from PMNO01000495.1 coordinate 1,693, forward strand.
CAGTGCCGGTGACAGCGACGCACGCCCCCGCCGAGGAGCATGTCTTGCAAACGCCAGGGCAGTCGCTCGCGCTGCAGCAGTTCGCCTGCGGGATGCATGTGCCGGCACCGCACGGCTTGAAACCGACCGCGCAGTCGTAGTTGCACGTGTTGGTGGACGAGTCGCACTTTCCGGTCTTGCCCGCCTGGGCCGCGCAGTCCGCATCGACGCAACAGCCGGCGGTACACTTGGAACCACACTTTCTCATTGCGCCTCCGCACGTGAAGTCGCATTTGCTGCCGTCGCAGGTGGGGGTACCACCCGTGGGGGCCGTACACGCGTCGCACAAGCCTCCGCAGTGCGCGACGGCACTGTTGTCCACGCAGGCGCCCGAGCAATTGTGTTGCGTCGCGGGGCACATCGCCCCACCGGTGCCTGTCGTCACGCCCCCGGTTCCGACCCCCGCTCCACCGGCGCCTCCTCCGCCGCCGCTGCCGCTGCCGCTGCCNNAGTGCCGCGCGCGTCGATCCCCCCACCCCCCACACTACCTCCAAATCCCGCCGTTCCCGCCGCGGCACCCGCACCGCCGTGGCCACCGCCGCCGATCGGGGAATCGACGGTGCTCCCGTCCGTGCTCGCGACGTTGCCGTCAATGTCAACCGGATGGTACTTCGCTGGGGTGGGACAGGCCCCGCTGGTCCCGAAAAGGACCCCCACTGTGACCAGCACACCCGGCGCGATCGTGAAACGACTCATACGAGAATCCCCCTTTGGAACGACCTTGAGGTCCTGTTCGTAGCATTCTCGGCGTCCGAACCCAAGACCCGGAAAGCCCGGCGGATGGGCTGGTCGAAATAGGCCAAAACGCCCCGCCGGGCATAGGGAGCTATCGGCGCACTCGGCCGACGGTTGCGCACGGAAACATCGAGCCAGGCAACCTGACGCCGGGCTCGCCGATAGGGAGGACACCTGGAAAGCCAGAGCATCTACCCCTTCCCAGAGGATTCCCCATGAAGCGATCGTTCATCCGTCTGTCCTTGCTGGTCTTGGCCGCTCTCGTAGCTATCTCGGTGCCCGGCCGCCCGGCGGCTTCGGCCGGCCCGATCGAAGGCCTCGACCTTGATGAGAGTGTGATCGCGAGGTACGAGCGCGTCCTGTCGTGGCTGTTCTCGTTCGAAGTGACCGAATCGACGCGGCCGCCTTTCGCGCAAGCGATCCGGGCTGACTGGCAAGGGTCCACGACAAAGGAACGCGCGGACTTTGGCGCCGGTCTCCAGGCGATGGAAGCGGCAATGGCGTGGCCAGACCCGCGAAAGCGCGAGGTCGTGCGGCTGAAGATGCAGGAGGANNCGGAACCGATCATTCCGCGGGAGGATGTGGACAAGGCTACCGAGAAGCTCGCGCAGCGATGGCCTCGGATGTCCGTGGCGCAAAGGCAGAATATCGTGGGCGCCCCGCTGCAACTCGCGGCCCTGCGATTCAGGTGGCCCAGCCTGCCAGCCGCGGAGAAGGAACAGACCAGAGGCGAATGGCGGCGCCAGCTTGAACGCTCCAACCTCGCGTCACAAGCGGCCGCGCCTCGTGAGGCGCCAGTGTCGAAGCCTGGCCCGACACCTGCTCAAGTTGCCCAAACCAACCAAATAATCGCCAACGCGCAGCGACAGATTCACGACATGAACATGCAAATCATCGCCAATATTGGCGCCATTTCCTCGGGTTGGGAGTATCGGTGGGTGCCTCGCAACTGAGCCGCG
>PMNO01000495.1:3523-6462 GCA_003161835.1 Myxococcales bacterium
GTACGTGTTTGACACTATCGAAGGCTCGCCCGCCATTGTCCTGGCAGCGGCCTCCGTTGAGCTTTCCGAAGGTGGATGTGTTGCTGATGGAAATCGCGCCGGCGGCAACGCCGGTTGCGAGCGATGCACCGGCCAGGCCGAGCGAGGTCCACTGGACCACGCGTCTGGTCGCGGAGGGGGTGGGCTCAGCGTGGGCGCTTGCCACGGTCGCGCCGGGCGCCGCCGCCGTTGCGTCCGCCATCGATGTGGACGACAGACCTTCCACACCCGCGCCCGCGCCGCTGCCGGAGCCGACGGGGCCCGCCGCTGCCGCCTCGGATGCCGGTCGACGATCGGGTTCGAGGCGAATCATCATGCGTTGGTATTGGCCGCCCGCCAGCGTCACGGTCCTGCCGCCGCGCACGAACCCCGGGGCGCGCAGCTCAATGTCCACTTGCCCCTCGCTGACGGCGACCGGGTTGGATAACGGCAGTCGGCCGGCGAGTCGGCCGTTGACGTAGAGCTCGGCATTGGGTGGCTCGCCGATGACTTCCACGCGGGCGACGTGGGTTTTGATGTCGGCGAGCGACTGATCCAGCTCCTTCTTGTATTTGTTGATCCACGGATCGCGCGGCGTCCGCAGCGATTCGCTGACGTGGGCCTCGGCGTCATCAAAACGACCGAGGGCGAACTCAGCCAGGCCCAGCTGGGCGGCGGCACGCGGGCTATGCGTCAGATCGTACGCCTTTTGGAACTCGACACGCGCGGACAGATCGTCGCGCGCCTTGCGCAGTTCAATTCCGTGACGAATCAGCGCGTCTTCCTCGCTGTTGGCGGGCGTGCTCGCGGTCGCTCCGGCTTGCGGGCCCTGGGCGGTGACCGTGGCGGCCCAGGGGCCCATCCCCACCAACAACAACACGAGCGGAGTATTCATCACTGTTCGCACGGCCGGTGCCCGCAATCTAGCCCATGTCATTGCGGCGCGGTCAAGAGATCGGGCGCGGCTCATGTCTGCTGGGCGAGGGGCTTCGCGCTGTAGCGCGCGACGGAAGCGGCGAGTTGGCGTTCGTCGGACGCGGGTAGATTGCGAAATTCGAGGCGCATATGGTGCCTGTCGCGAGGGTGCGGCTGGCACTCGAGCACGAACGCGAGCAGATCGCGATAGGGGATACCGTCCATGTCGAACGACAGTTGCACCAGCGATCCCACCGGCACATGGATGTTCGCGTCCAACGCGGCTCCGCCCACGCTGATGTCCCGTAGCGATCCGTTACCCAGAATTGCCGGCGTGCCCTCCTCGGCGGGTCCGAGGTCGCCTTCGGGCGGGGCGGCTGGTGCGCCGCCCAATGGGTTGAGGCGCACGGGCCCCCGCACGGTGACGCGCACGGATTTGCGCAGTTGGATGCGCGTCGGCTGCTCGTCATGACCAAAGACCAGCCTTTGTGTCGACTCACCGAGTTGCCGGGCCAGAAGCGTGCACCGGGTTTCGTAGCGCGCTTCCTGACCGTGGATCAGCGTCACCCGTATGCGCGAACCGGTCGGTCCCAGGGGAAACGAGCTGGATGTCGGGGCCGCGGCGGCGAAGCAGGCTTCATTCACCTCGGTGACAGTAGCCTCGACGCCCGCAACCTCCACGATCTGGCCGGCGCCCAGTTCGCGGGTCGTCAGCAAGGTGAAATGTCCCGAGATGCGCTCGAACCCAAGCGCGCGCCGCAAAGCTCCCACTTCCGCGAAGATGCCCGCATCGCCATTGGTCGGGGAGGGCGCGTGCCTGGCCAACTCCTGGGCGGTCGCGTGCTCAAAGACGTCGATATGGGTCGCCGCCACTTGGGGGCTGACGGGGACCGCGGTCGCCAGCCGGCCGAGCAACTGGGCCTGCCGGGGCGACACATTTCGCTCGGCCAGGAATCGCGCGAAGGATCTCTCGTCGGTCTGGCGGCGGCGGCGGCGCCTGATCAGCGTCACGGCGATCGCCACCGACAGACAGAACGCCATGCCGATCCACAGCCAAGCGGGGGCATCATCGGAGGGGTGGAAGGCATCCCGGACCGAGCGGAGGAAGGTGTCGACGGGTTTCATGCCTCTTGCTTGCCGAAGGATACCGGAACGGCGCGAGCCAGGGGGCGGCCAATTCGGCCGGGGTGTCCTCCGCCCGGCGCGCCGATCCGGCGCCCCGGCGCGGTCCTTTTCTTGGTTCGGGCCATCAACTGGCCGTCCTGAGGCCATCTACGGCCCCAAAAAAGACAAAAAATTGGCGTCTTCCGCCCAGGCGTGGGATCGATGTTGGGGGAGATAACCTCATGATTGAATTCGACGACGACTCAAACAGCCACCGAGGGCCGGTCATCAAGGTTGTAGGCGTGGGCGGCGGTGGCGGTAACGCGATCAACACCATGATCGAGGCAGGCATCGGGGGCGTCGACTTCATCGTCGCCAACACCGACTGCCAGGTGCTGGAAGCGAACCTGTCGAACATCAAGATCCACCTGGGCAAGAACCTGACCAAGGGCCTGGGCGCCGGTGCGAATCCCGAGATCGGCAAGGCCGCCGCCATGGAGGACGCAGCCCGGATCGCCGAGGTCCTGGCGGGGGCCGACATGGTGTTCGTCACCGCCGGTGAAGGCGGCGGCACCGGAACCGGCGGCGCACCGGTCGTGGCCACCATCGCCCGCAAGCTCGGTGCGCTGACCGTCGGCGTGGTCACCCGGCCGTTCTCCTTCGAGGGCAAGCGCCGGTCCAACCAGGCCGAGGCCGGCATCCAGGCGCTGCGCGAGAGCTGCGACACCCTGATCGTCATCCCCAACGACCGTCTGCTGCAGATGGGCGACGCCCAGGTCTCGCTGATGGACGCCTTCCGCAGCGCCGACGAGGTGCTGCTCAACGGCGTGCAGGGCATCACCGACCTGATCACCACCCCGGGCCTGATCAACGTCGACTTCGCCGACGTGCGCACCGTGATG